>NZ_JBSVWN010000050.1:0-48356 GCF_054071325.1 Pseudomonas sp. SDO5215_S409
GGGTTGAGCGCCTGGGGCACGCCAGTCATCAGCACCCGAAGTACCCGGATACTTCGTGGGTCCAGATGATTTTACGGTAGGTGAACTGCACTTCTTCCAGGTGGGTGAAGTGCGCGTTGCCTGGTTCCTGACAGTTGTGCATTTTGTTGTTGATGGCGACGATGATAGCGTCTTCCAGCTTGATGGTGTAGTAGTGTGCCTTGCGCCGAAGTGCGGTACCACTGGATAACGATTTCGCTCATGCGCTCGCCGGAGGTCAGAGCGGCTTGCAGCAGAGGCGAAGCCTTGTCATAGCTCTTGTCCGCAATGACCGTTTGCGCAACGGGAACCTTGGCAATCAGGTTGGGGGCTTGCGTGCAATCGTTGATATGGCCTCCAGTGATTTCAAACACGATGCGCAGCCCGCAGGCGTCTACAGCCAAGTGAATCTTACTGGTGTTGCCTGCTCGACTTTTCCTGATTGCCTGATCCTTGCGGCCGGCAGCCCCTGCACTGTGCTGGTGGGTTTTGACGTAGCTGCCACCGATGAAACCCATTTCATATCGGCGTCAATCACAAGCACCTGAAATACCTCGAGCCACTTGCCTGAAGCAGGCCACGCATTAAAGTGCTTGTAGACCTTGCTCCAGCCTCCGAATGCCTCGGGCAAGTCCCTCGAGGGGCATCCCGTGCGCATGCACAGTCATTCGTAAATCACGCTTTTTGTAGATGGCTTTGTGCAGCAGAATTTCCAGCAGCTTCGACCAGTGTTCATCGCCGAGCATCAATCGGGGCATTGCAAGCTCGTATTGGTGTTGTGTGAGAGCTACAACAATACGAGCTTGCTCTCATATATCAATTGGTTAGGGCGAAACGGGAACAGACCCTAAGGCCGGGGCCAGGCACTGCGTGTCAGCGCCCGGTTGCAGGTAAGGCATCAGGATCGGCGCCATGCCCTTGAGCACTTGCACTGGCAGGGCCGAGGTAAAGGTGAAGTGGGCGGCGGTCTGGCCGGGTACAAAGGCGGTGAGCGTGCCGAAGTGCTGTTCGCCCAGGTAAAACACAAAGGTCGCGGTGCGGTTGATGGACTTGGAGCTCAGAACGCGCCCGCCCGCACCGATGGCCTGGATGCGGTTGTCGCCGGTGCCGGTCTTGCCACCCATGGCCAGCGGGGTGCCGTCGGCCAGCTTGAAACTGCCCGCGACGCGTTTGGCGGTGCCCGCATCGACTACCTGCGAAAGCGCACCGCGCAAGGCCCGGGCGACCTCCACCGGCATCAGCCGTTTGCCCGGCGCCGGGTCGTTGACCACGCGGGTTTCGTAAGGCGTGCCAGCGGCAAAGTGCAGGCTGTCGATGCGCAGTACTTTGGGCCGCACGCCGTCGTTGAGGATGATGCCCATCAGTTCCGCCAGCGCCGCCGGGCGGTCGCCCGAGCTGCCAATGGCGGTGGCCAGTGACGGCACCAGGTGGTCGAACGGGTAACCCACCGCCTTCCAGCGCTGGTGAATGTCCAGGAATGCTTCGATCTCGAGCATGGTGCGGATGCGGCTATCCCGCGCCCGTTGATGGCGGCTCTTGAACAACCAGCTGTAAACCTCCTGGCGCTCGAACTGGCTGGCCTTGACCACGTCGCCAAACGTCGCGTCGGGGTGGTTGAGCAGGTAGCCCAACAGCCATAAGTCCAGCGGGTGCACCTTGGCGATGTAGCCCTGGTCGGGCAGGTCATAGGTGCCCGGGCCATAGGCGGTGTACAGCGTTGCCAGGCGCTCGTCGGTGAGTTTTTCGTTGGACTTGACCCCGGTGAGGTGCGATCGCACGAACAGGTTGAAGCTTTCCTGGCTTGCATTGGGCAGCAGGTAGCGGTGCACGGCCGCCAGGCGAATCGGCGTGGGCCGCAGGCCGTCCAGGAAGGTGTCGAGGCGCGCCTGGGTGTCTTTCTTCTGGTACTTGTTCCAGAACTTGCGCAAAAAGGTGGTGCCTTCGCGGTCGGCGAACCCGGCCAGGTATTCCTGGCGGCGCGGGTTGCTGTCGTCCTTGAGCAGCTCGGCGCTGTTGTTGGCGCCGGAGTAGGTGGTGTAGCGCACCAGGTCACGCATCAGGCGGATGAACGGCAGGTTGATTGACTCGCGCAACGCGTCGCGCAGGGTTGGGCTGCGGTTGTTGTCCTGGCTGCGAAAGTTGTTGAAGTGGTGCAGGCCGCCGCCGGTGAAAAACCGCTCGCCGGGGTTGGCCGAGTAGGTGCGGTCCAACGCGGCATCGAGCATGTTCGCCAGCGTGGCGTTTGGGGCCTGGATGAGGTAGTCCAGGGCCCAGCGGCTCAGGCGGTCTTGTTCATCCACCTGGACTTTGCGCAACGCGGCCGGGCTAAGGGCGGCGTATTGGGCGTGCAGCTCAGCGATGATTTGCAGGTAGGTGGTGAGCACCCGCAGCTTGGCCGTGGAGCCCAGTTCCAGCTTGCTGCCCTCGTTGATGTCGAAGGGTTGGTCGGTGTTGTCGGTCTGCACCCGCACGCGCGAGCCATCGGGGGTCAGTTCAAACAAGGTGAAGCTGTAGCGCACCTGCGCGGTGCTGGCGGGGGTGAGCAGGCGCTCGCCCAACAGGCCGGTCTGGCGGGCGAAGTCGGGGTTGGCCAGCTGTTTGAGGTAGTCGCTGACCTGGCCCTGCAATTGCCCTTGCAAGGTGCTGGTGGCCGACAGGTCCAGGCGGTCCAGGTCGTAGAGCGGGCGGTCAAGTAGGGCGGCCAGGCGGCTGCGGGCAACGCTGATGCCTTTGTTGCTTTCCACCGGCTGCACGGTGGGCTGTTGCAGCCAGTCGCGGTACGTCACCCGGGCGGCCAGCGCCGCTTGCAGCAGCGCGGGGTCGATCACCTGGTGCTGGGCCAGCAGGCGCAGGTGGCTGTCGGTGAGTTGCGCCAGTTCGTCGCGCCCCTTGGCCAGGTAATGGGAAGGCCGGCGCTGGGCGATGATCAACGACAGCACCTCGCGCAGGGCCACGCCGCGTTGCTCAAGGCTCTGGCGGTCGTTTGCAGTGCTGGCCAGGGCCTGGTTGACCTGGTTGAAATCGGCGCCGTACCACACCCGCAACCCCTCGGCCATGCCGTGCACCTCGCCGTGCCCGGGCACGGCCGACAGGGGCACGCTGTTGAGGTAGTCGCGCACGATATTTTGCCGGGCCTGGAGGCTGTCCGGCCCGTCGCGGTAGGCGCGCACGCCGGCAGAGAACATCTGCCGCAGTTTTTCGCCACCCGATAAGGTGAGGCCGTCCGGCGAGTGGCGGTACTTTTCCAGTTGCGTGGCCAAGGTGCTGCCGCCCGCGCTTTGGCCCGGCAGGTGCAACAGCTTGGCCACCTGCGACCACGCCGCCTTGGCGAACCGCGGCCAGTCCACTGCCGGGTTGGCCTGGGGCTGCGCGGGGTCGAGCAGGTCGCGGTTTTCGATGAACAACAGGCTGTTGACCACCAGCGGCGGCACCGCCGCAAAGCTGGCGTAGAGCTGCTGGGGGTAGTGGTATTGGTAGAGCGGCTGGGCGCGACAATCGGTGATGGACAGGCCCGCCTGGATTTTTTCGTGGTAGGGCACAAACAGGCCCTTGGCGCTGTAATCCATCAAGGCCTGCGAAAAGCGCGCCTGGGACTCGATCACGTAGCCGCGCTTGAGCAAACGCGGCAGGAAGGTGCCGAGGTCGCTGTAGCCCAGGCGTCGGTCGAAGGGCCCGCTGCCGGGGTACACCAGGGCGTCGCTGGGGCCGGGGCCCATCTGGTAGGTCAGGTCGTGGGCCAGGCGGCTGAGTTCACGGGCCTGGAACTGCGCCGTGCGCATTTCGGTGCGGGCCGCCCATCCCAGCGCGATCAACGCCATCAGCAACACCAGCCAGAACAGCCGCAACCCGTAGCGGGGGCGGGGTTGGTTTTTCGGTAAAGGCGCCTGTTCCGAACTGCCGTGGGGTTTCGCAGCCTCTGTCGATTCGGTTTGCCACCGTGCGCCCATCGTCGATTGATCCCTTCACGCAGATTGATCGGACTTGTCTGAAGCGTAGTCGTTGGGTGTAGGAAAGGAGGAATTTGTGCGCGATGGGTGAAGGTTCGGGCGGCGGCCCCAGTTGACGTGTTTTTGCCCGCTTGGAAGAATGTCTATCTGTAAAGTTGATTTTTATCAGTAAAAACAGCTGAATTTTTAGATTTATTGAGTGAAAGGCCCTAAGAAGGGCTTTCTATACTGCATGCCCCGCAGGTGTCGCCCCGCACCCGGCGGACTCTCCAATAACAAGATGAGGTTGTACCCCTATGCCCGTTGGCAACCCCCTGCCCCATGACGGGACCGCCCAAGGCGGCCCGCTTAAACGCGAACTCGGTGAGCGGCATATCCGCCTGATGGCGCTTGGCGCCTGTATCGGTGTGGGCCTGTTCCTCGGCTCGGCCAAGGCCATCGAAATGGCCGGGCCGGCGATCATGCTGTCGTACATCATCGGCGGCCTGGCGATTCTGGTGATCATGCGCGCCCTCGGTGAAATGGCCGTGCACAACCCGGTCGCGGGCTCCTTCAGCCGGTATGCACAGGATTACCTCGGCCCGCTGGCGGGCTTTCTCACCGGCTGGAACTACTGGTTCCTGTGGCTGGTGACGTGCGTGGCCGAGATCACCGCCGTGGCGGTGTACATGGGCGTCTGGTTTCCCGACACGCCCCGCTGGATCTGGGCCCTGGCGGCGTTGATCAGCATGGGCAGCATCAACCTTATCGCGGTCAAGGCCTTTGGCGAGTTCGAGTTCTGGTTTGCGCTGATCAAGATCGTGACCATCATTGCCATGGTCATTGGCGGCGTCGGCATCATTGCGTTCGGCTTTGGCAACGACGGCGTGGCGCTGGGCATTGCCAACCTGTGGGTCCATGGCGGGTTCATGCCCAACGGCGTGCAGGGCGTGTTGATGTCGCTGCAAATGGTGATGTTCGCCTACCTGGGCGTGGAGATGATCGGCCTTACCGCCGGTGAAGCGCGCAACCCGCAAAAGACCATCCCGAGTGCGATCGGCTCGGTGTTCTGGCGCATCCTGCTGTTCTACGTGGGCGCGCTGTTCGTGATTTTGTCGATCTACCCGTGGAACGAAATCGGCACCCAGGGCAGCCCGTTCGTGATGACCTTTGAACGCCTGGGCATCAAAACCGCAGCGGGCATCATCAACTTTGTGGTGATCACCGCGGCGTTGTCGTCGTGCAACGGCGGCATTTTCAGCACCGGGCGCATGCTCTACAGCCTAGCGCAAAATGGCCAGGCCCCGGCCACGTTCGCCAAGACCTCCACCAGCGGCGTGCCGCGCCGGGCGTTGGTGCTGTCGATCCTGGCGTTGCTGCTGGGCGTGTTGCTCAACTACCTGGTGCCCGAGAAAGTGTTTGTGTGGGTCACGTCCATCGCCACCTTTGGCGCGATCTGGACGTGGCTGATGATCCTGCTGGCCCAGCTCAAATTCCGCAAAAGCCTGAGCCCCCAGGAACAGGCGGGCCTCAAGTACCGCATGTGGCTGTACCCGGTCAGTTCGTACCTGGCACTGGCGTTTCTGGTGTTGGTGGTGGGCCTGATGGCGTACTTCCCCGACACGCGCGTGGCCCTGTATGTGGGACCGGCGTTCCTGGTGTTGCTGACGGTATTGTTTTACGCACTCAAGCTGCAGCCCGCTAACGCGGCCGTGGCTGTCGCGCGGTAAGCGGCCCGGCGCGTCGCCCGTCAGGCGGCGCGCCGAGGCTGTATCAGGCGCTTCTGACGGCAACTTGCGCCGCTTCGGTCAACTGACGCACAAGCCGGTCACGCTCGGTAATTTCCTGATCGACGATGGATTGGCGCCGTTCCAGGTATTCGTCCGAACCGCGGTCCGACACTTGCTGGTTCAGCGAATGGAGCTGGTAGCGCGCCATGGTTTCGATGGTGCTGAAGGGTTCCGGGTAACTGTGGGCCAGGTACTCGATCCAGAACGTTTCCATCAATAGCGAGTTTTGCGCCGCGGTGGTGCGGCCCAGCTCTGTCAGGGCTTCGCGGGCCTGGGCGATGTCCCGTTCGCTGACCCATTCCTCGACCGAATACAGCATGCTTTCGTCCTGCACCGGCAGGTTGAATGCGCGGCGCAACTTGAGCCGGTAATAGAGTTTGATCTCGGCGTCGTCGGTTTCCACGCCCGCTTCGTACAGGGTTTCGATGCGCTCGCCAGCCAGCCGGTCCACCTCGCGCAAATAAAACAGCCCCTCGGCCAGGGCCAGCAGTTCACGGTCGGCCTGGTGGCTACCGGCCTGGCTGCGGGCCTGGTGTACTTTGTGTTCGATCTCCATGTCGATAAAGGTCAGCAACGCGCCGTCGCCGCACGTACCGGCCACGTAGGTGTTGAGGAACACGTTGTGGCGCAACTGGGTGGATTGGCCCATCGCGTCCAGCAGGCGCCACACCCGGTCGGTGAGGGCCTGGCGCGAGGCGAGGTCGCGGGTGAAGGCGTGGGCCTTGGTCAGGTCGCGCAACACACGAAAAACATCGTCGGGGCTCGGGTCTGTGTGGCGTTCCAGTTGTGCCCAGAGTGCCTTGCGCGCCTCGTGCTGGGGGGCGGGCACGCCGCTGAGCCAGGCATTGACCGCCGTGGGCGTGGCGTGCACATGGACGATGCCGGGCAGTGCACCGCCGATCTGGATGCCGGTGGTGTTGCGGTAGGCGGTGATTCGCGCCAGGGTGTCGGCGCTCAAGGGGTTGTCGTGCAGCAGGGTGTTGCGGTTGGCCGGTTGCATGCGGGTGTCGCTGAACACCGCGTTAGGCAGGGTGGTGATCTGGTTTTCCTGAAGTTGCAACCGGCGCAGGCTGAAGCGGCTTTCGGCGCCCAGGGGCCAGCGGTCGATGCCGGTATTGCGCAGGCTCAAGTCTTCCAGGCTGCCCATGGCGCTCACGTCTGGGGTGAGGCCCAGCGGATTACCGTCCAGAAACAGCCCGCGCAGGGCCGTAAGCCCGGCCAGGCGCTGACGGCTCTGGGGCGTGAGCACCAGGCTGTTTTCCGACAGGTCCAGCAGGTGCAACTGGGTCATGGCGGTGACGCTCTGGGGAATATCGCCCAGCAGACAGTCGATTTTCAGGTATAGCAGGTTGGCGAACTTGCCGAGAAAGGCATCGCCGGTGGCGGGGAAGGCGTCGCCACTGATCTTCAGGTATTCGATGTGCTCGAACCCACGGGTGCCCAGCATGAAGTCGGCGTCGGGCAGGTCATTGCCGTCCAGTTCCAGCACCAGCCGGTGCACGTCGAACAGGCCTTCGTAGTACGCCTCGCGGGTTTGTCGGCGCCAGGCCCGGCGAATCTGCTGGGCCAGGAAGCGCCGTCGGCCCAGGTTCAGGCCCATCGGGTCGTTCGCGTCGTTGGCCTGGGGCGTTTCGGCCCAGCGGGTGAGGCCGAAGTCCAGGGCCTGGTATTCGGCCTTGCGGCTTTCCAGTTCGATAAAGGCGGCCGGTTGGCTCATGCCCAGCGAGTCGATCAGTTGATGGGCGTCGGCCACGTTGAAGCTTGGGTACAGCTCGATGACCTTGCTGACCAGGTCTGCCGTGCGGTCGCGGGTGAACGGCCACAGGTTGGTCAGGCTGAACGGGTACGCGGTGAACGTGCTGTGGACCTGCATCGGCGGTTGCAGCCAGTACGGAATGTGCGGCAGGCCCAGCAGCTGTTTGATGGCCACCCGCTGACTCAGGGCCAAGTCGGCGATGCGTGTCTGCAACGCCTGGGTGTCGATGCCATCGACAATGCCCAGGGCCTGGCTTTCGTCGACACTTAGCACTTGGGCCAGGGACGTGAGCAGGTCATGCACCGCGTCGGCAGGGTCGTTGAGCAGGCGACCCTCGCTGTCATAGGCCTGGTAGCCCGCGCCGAGCCGGGCGAGTGTGCGCCGGTCGCTGCCACCCGCGTGGCCAGCGCTTTGCAGCAGGCGCCCCTGGGCGTTGCCCTCATGGATGTCCACGCGCAGCGTCGCTGGCCAGCCGGGCACGGACTTGAGCAGGTGCAGGGTAATGGTGTCGCTGTCGGGGTTGGCCAGGGTGTTGAGGTACAGGCCCTCGAAGGCCCGGTTCAGGCGCGCATCATTGAGGGTCAGCCGGGCTTGCTCGGCGAGGCGCAGGCCCACTTCGTCGTGGTCTTGCAACCGCTTGATTTCGCGGGGGCTGGCCTGTTCCAGGATGGCCTCGACCGCGCTGGCGGGCAGCGCCGGATGATGGGCCTTGAAGCGTTGTTGCAACGCGGTGCCGCCGCGCTCGCTCTGGGCGTAGAGGATGCTGAACAGTTGCGCCCGTTCACGGTAGGCATATTGGGCGATCTTCTTGGCCAGCTTGAACAGGCGCTCCCCCGGTGTACTGGGCTGTTCGCCCAGCAGGGCCTGGGTGAGCGCGTCGTTCTGGAGAATGTTTTTCAGCGGCTCCACGCTGCGGCTCTGGGCCTGGGTTATGCGGATGTTTTCGGCATCGGCATGCCGGGTGGTGGGGTAGTGGCCGACGACCTTGCCCGTGCTGTCGACGATTTGCAGGGCGTGGCTGGCGGGCCATTCCGGCAGGGCGGTGACCAGCAGCAATTGCAGCGAGGGCCGCGCATTGCTGTTGCCTGAAAACACCGTCATGGCCTGGATAAAATGCAGGATGTCGCGCTCGATGCGAAAACGCTTGCCGGTGTCTGCCAGCAGCGGCGGCGGTGGCAGGCCGACGCTGTGGACCTCGCGCAGGGCTCGCGCCGGGGTGTCGGTGAGGGCCAGGATGCGCTGGGCGGTGGCCTGGTCGACGTTGTAGTCGCCGGGGCCCAGGCGCGAAAACAACTGGTGGTCGCTCCAGGTCAGCGGGTTGTCGTTGGCCAGCCGCCAGGCACCGTAGCGGTTGTGGGCGAGCAAGGGGGTGTCCACGCCGACCTTGTCCGGGTGCTTGAGCCGCCACATCAGGCGCTTGCTGTCAAAGGTGATCGCGTACACCGAGCCCGCCAACGACAGCAGGTTCTGCCCGTTCAATTCGTACAGGCCTTCGCGGTTGGGAATCAGGTCGGTGGGCAGCACCTGGCTCATTTCGTATTGGCCCAGCGAGTGGTCGAGCAGGCTGACATACCCTTCGCGGCTGCGCTGGGCACTCATGGTGTCGCCCAGGGTGGTGCGCAAACCTTGCGCATCGACGGGCGAGCGCATGCCCAGGCTCAGTCGTTCGTGGGGTTGCAGGACCGAAGCGATGGCCAGGTAGAAACTGTCGCTGGGCGGGCCCACGGGAATCGTGCCGCCGTTGCGAAAATCCACGGCTTCGTAGTGGCCCTGGCCGTAGTGGCGCAGCTCCACGGTAAGGTCGTCGGGGCCGCTGCTGACGTAAGGCATGAGCGCTTTGCCGTCGGCTATCTCGGTCACCACCAGCGGCCGCTGGAGAAGCCTGCGCAGCAGGCTGGAGGCGAATTCGCGAGCCCATAGGTCGGCGTCCGGGTTGAACGGGCGCGGGTTGTACAGCCCGTCGATGGCGGCATCGATGCGCAGTGCGGTGCGGTGGTGTTCAAGGCTTTCATGCACAGGCGCCGGCAGCTTGGCGTCGCTGATGAACAGGGCCTGCTGTGCGGCGGTCAGCGGCGTGAGCGCCAGCAATTGCAGCAAGTGCGCCGGGGTCAGCGGCGGATACAAGGTGCGCAGCTTGTGCAGCAGCGGTGTGACGGGCAGCGCCGGTGCGGCCCGGTAAAGGGCGACGAACCGACGGGCATCGTCGGTGCTCGGCACATCGCTGCGCACCTGCTCGGCGTAGCGGGTGAGGGCGGCAAACAAGGGCATGCGTTCGGTTCGCACCTGCTGGCTGATCTGCTCGCGCAGCCGGGCGATGCGTTGGGCTTGGGTGAAGTTGGGGTTGCTTTCCTTGCCCAGGGTCGCGCTGGCGGGCAGTTGGCCGAGCACTTGCTCAAACAGGGCCTGTGCGGGGGTGACGGTGGTGTCCAGGCCGACATAGGTGCCGTCATCGCGTCGCGTAAGGTTGACCGGGTGAGTACCGTTGGCCGCAGGCTGCGCACCGGCGTAGGTTTCCAGGCGAAGGTCCTGGGCGTCGTGCACGTGGATCAGCGCGGTGGCCGGCCAGCCGGGCAGGTGCGGCAGCAGGCGCAACACGACCTGGTCGGCGTAGGGCGGCATCGATTGCAGGCGGTGGAAGTCGTTGATCATGTGCCTGAGCAGCCGGTCCACTTGCAGGCGTCGCGCCCCCTCGATGAGGTTGATGGGCGCGGGGTGCCCGGCCCACACGCTGTTCAGCGTGGCCCGTGACGGCGACAGGCTGCGCAGCATGTATTGGATGTCGGTCCCGGACACGGCGGGCATGCCGTTGGGCAGCAGGCGCTCGACCAACTGGATGTCGGACAGGGCGTGCGTGTCGGTCAGGTCCAGCACCCAGGCCTGCAGCGCCGAGTCGAAGAGAATCGGCGGGGCAAAGAGCCCAGGGCTTTCCTGCTTGAGGGCAAACCGCATGGTGCGCGTGTCGTAGCTGACTTCCATCGTCCATTGCTTTTCGCCCTGGCGGACCCAGGCGTATTGCTTGCCGGATATCTCGTAGATGCCCTGGGGGTTGGCCACGTGCCCGTTGAGCAGGTTCTGGTCGAGGGACACGTAGGGCCCGATATCGGCCTTCCACAGCATCGCCTTGCCGTCGCCATCGATGACCTTGCGCGGGTTGCCCAATTGTTGCAGCAAGCCTTCGATGCGCTGCTGGTGCACGCGCCCGGCGGTGGACACCAACAGGCCGTTGACGGCCATGTCTGCCACATCGGCCAGCGCGCTTGCGAACTGGTCGGCCTGGCCACGGACCGCTTCGTTGACGCCAGTGATCACGCTGTAGGTGAGGCTGCCAAACACCGCCAACTGCATGACCCGGTTCAAGCCCGTGACCCCACCGGGCATGGGCAGCAAGAGCAGTTGCAGGACTTCGTCGGCGAGGTTGGCGGCGCCGTCGATCACGGCTTGCAGGTCGCGTTCCGACCGGGCGCTGGCCAGGCTGGACAGGTTGGCCTGGTAGCGCTGGGCCTGGCGGTAGGTGAGCGCCTGCACCAGGGTTTCGTCGCGGCCGTGCTTGGGGTCGGCAGTAAAGCGCAGGTTGTCCAGGGTGCTGGCCGGGAACCAGCGGTGAAAGGTGTCGTACAGCCAACCGGCCACAGCGGTCAGCCCTGGGGGGCGTATGACCTGTTTGCCCAGCAGTTTGAAGGCATGCAGTTCGCTGGCCGGGAGTTGCCGGGCGAACCAGCCCAGGTCGCGCGCCGCATGGCTGTCCTTGAGTTGTTGGATGAAGTGCCTGCCAGCGGTGGCCGCGTCTTCGTGATAGCGCAGGGCGCCGCCGGGGCGGAACGGGAAATACGACAGCACGCCAAGGCTGGCCACGCGGATCAGCAGTAACGGCACCGGCACAGTGGCGCCCTGAAGCAGGTCAACGCCGATGAGCATGCCCAGGGTGTCAAAGCCCAGTGCCGTGCCCGTGGCATCGATGGTTTGCAGCAGGGCGTCGTAGTACTGGCGGGTCAGGCCGGTGCTGGCGCGGTTGCGGTAGGCCTCCAGCGCCTCGAACCGCAGGCTGGCCTGCGTGCTGGCGAGCAGCAGGCTGGCGAGCGTGCCGCCGGGTTGCATCTGGGCGTGCAATTTTTGTTGCAGTTGCCCGCCCAGGTCCAGCTCACGGCTGATGGCCACAAAGCTGGCCACGCTCAGGTCCCTGGCGCCGGTGAGGTAGGAGGCGTGCACGAAACTGTGCCCGGAAGGCTGCGGGGTTTCGGTGGCGAAATCGAAGTTCAGGCAGGCGGCGTCCCACAGCGACAGAGTGCAAACATGGGCGCGGTACTGCCACTCATCGTAGGCGCGGCGAAAGCGCTTTTGCCGGGGCTTGGTGTCGACGTTGCTGGGGCGCGGTTCCCACGGCAGCGGCGGGTCGACTTTTTCCAGGTAGCGGGTGTGCAGGAAGATCTGCTCCGGGTCCTGGCCATCGAGACGGCTGCGCAGTTGCGCCAGGCCCTGGGTCTTGAACGCGTGAATGATCGCGCTGTTCTGCGCCTCGACAGCCTTGAGGGCCTGGTGCGCCTCGCGTTGCAGCCTGACGTAGTCCCGTTGTTCCGACGTAGTCAGGCTGGATAGCGTGTGGGCGAGGTTGAGGCGGATCAACTCCAGGACTTGTTGGCGAGCCCAGCCTTCGCTGGACTGCAGGGTGCCCGACAAGCCATTGAGCGGTTGATGGGTTGGCATGGTGCCATTTTCCTTTCACTCGGTAAGTGGAAGGCAAATGGAACCACCCGCTCGCAGGCGTCGGGCGCTACCTATGTAGCGTGCGCCACGGGCAGCGGCGTGGCCTTGGCGGGCTGGTTGAGGCGTTTGTTCAGCTCCAGCCATGCGGCGAGGCCGGCCATCAGCAGGGCACCGGCCAGGGCGGTGAACACTTGCATGACAAACGCGTCGTCCATGATCGCGTTGAGCATGTCGGCCAAGGGCGCCAGCAACACGCCCAGGCAGAACACTTCCAGCGAATAGCGCCCCATCTGCCCGATCTGCCGGGCCAGCCAATGGCGCGTCCAGCCAACGGTGGGCAAGAGCTTGGCGGTGACATAGGCCAGCGCCAGAAAATGCACCAGGCGCACCGGCGACAGATCGGTCTTGCTGATGGGGTAGAGCAGGTCACTCAACAGCGCAGGCATCACCGCATCGTGAATGTCCGGCCAGCGCCAGGCCACCGTGATGACGCCCGCCGCCAGTACGTAAGCGGCGGCGGCGAGGAACACCGGCTGGCGGCGCAGCGGGCGGGTTTGCGTGGGGCGCGCCCGCTGGCTGTACACCGCGGCCGCGCCGCCGAGCACAAACAGCAACTGCCAGGTGACGGGGTTGAAGTACCACACGCCATCGCCAATCGCTGCCAGGTTCCACCCCAGCAGCGGCGCCAGCAGGTAGATCACCAGCGACACCGCCACCACCGCCTCTGCCCGGCGCAACAGCAGCGGTAGCACCAGCGGCAAGCCTGCCAGCAACACGATGTACAGCGGCAGCGGGTCCATCAGGTTGGGCTTGAAGCGCAATAACAGCTCATCCACCAGCGCCTGCTGAGGGTCGGTGATGAAGTGGGTCAGGCCCATTTCCTGAACCAGATCGCGGGTTTCCACATGGCTGTTGGCGAAAAACACGATGCCCATCAGCATCGCCAGCAAAAAGATATGCACCACGTACAACACCCACGCGCGGCGCAGGATTTTCAGGCAGGCCATCCAGTAACCGTCGCGCTGCATGATCTTGCCGTAGGCCAGCACAGCGGCAAAACCTGCCAGAAACACAAACACTTCGGCGGCGTCGCTAAAGCCAATATTGCGCAGGGTGAGTTGGCCCAGCGGGTTGTGGGGGACGTGATCCCAAAAAATGAAGATCAACGCCAGGCCCCGAAAAAAGTCGATGCGCGGGTCGCGTCCGTTCGGCATGGCAGCGGGCTCTTGCAGTAGGTTTAGTAATGACAGGCAAGCGGCGGCGGCGTCTTACACCGCACGTCGGGCGGCGCGCAGGGTGGCGGTATTTCGGGGCAATTGCAAAGAATAGATGTACGGCATGTTACAAGAAATGGCGTTTCTGTCGATGAATCTGTTTGTTTGGACTTCTCTGAACTCAGAAAATCAAAACGCTTTGCGCTCATGAGATGTAAGGCGGCAGATATTAACCCATAGCAGTCGGGTATTAAGCGATTGCGTTTAAAAACACGCCACAATCCCTACGTGACCACGACAGATTATATTGCTTCTTTTTATAGTGGTGCGCCGGCAAGCAGTAAGTATACGAATAAGAAAGTTGTGTTTTATGCGTGCCTTGATATTTATAACACTGAAGTTTTTTATCGGTTTATTAGCACTCAGGACAAATACATTCGGCCGTGACAGTGCGAACGGGGAATGCCTTGAGACAAGTGGGGGGCTATCTCTGGACCTCTTCTTGGGCTGTCCTCCGATACCTGCCGGGAGCAACGTCCATTACGCGCTTGAATGCACTACTGAAGGCGCTTTCGGAGGCGTATCCCACCGCAGCCGCAGCCTCTGAGATTGAAGCGCCCGCTCGCAGTTCACGTCGCGCCAGATACATTCGCCATTGAGTCAAATAAGCGAGAGGCGGGACCCCCATCATTTCGCGAAATCGAACGGCAAGTGATGTTCTCGACATCCCAGCTTTCTTTGCGAGTTCTTCCAAGCCCCAATTTCGGGATGGCTCGCCGTGAATGCTACTGAGCACAATGGCTAACCGTTGATCGCCAAAACCTTTTAACCATCCCTCGTCACCGTCCTGCGCGTCTGCTAAATAAGCTCGCAATGTCTGAATGAATAGCAATTGCGCCAGCCCCGATATGGCGATAGATCGGCCTGCTCGTCTGCCGTTCATTTCTATCACCAGTTGTTTAAGCAACCACGCTACTGACTCGGCGCCGTCCGTATTTCCCCGTACATGAATGAGCGGTGGCAAACCCTTTAAAAGTAACGCCTGCCGATCCGCGTCAATTTGTACTGTGCCGCCCAGCATCGTGAGTTCGCAACCCTCGCCAAGTTGATAGTGATCGTCAGCGTTGAGATTAATCGGCTGAGTCGTCGCTTCGCGAATTAAGCATGTAGCGCTGGCGAGAGTCAGCGTGCGTGTACCGTTTGTGACCAAGACATCGCCGACCTCCACCTGTGCGGGCTCGACCATGCCATCGATCCAATACCAGCAGCGTCCCTCTGTTACAGCGAAAACTTTGATCGCATCCAGATTGGAGAAGCGGCGTGCCCAGGCGCCACCCGCTACCAATTGCCCGGACAAGTCGCACCGTGCTTGGAGGAAGTCCAGTAGGTCTGATAGGGGGTCAGTCTGCATAATTGAACTCGTGAGCATAAAATTTGAACGGATAAGTCTTATTAGTACACTGCGGGCAGCTTACCATGCGATGAGCTGGTTCTTCTTGGAGACTCAGCATGCCCACGCCTCACTCCCTCAGCGGCCCAGGTATCGGCGCCGCGGATGGCCCGAACGAACGACACACCGTCACGCAGGAAGTCCTGCGGGGTGTGTTTGTGAATCTACGAGGGTTTATTGAACTGCTGGAAGTTGGTCACTGGTCGCAACTTGAAGTTGCACAGTAAACGAACGCCGCACTACGGGTGCTTTTTTGAGGCCAACAACTAGAGCAGTTGTACATCCCATTACCACGGGCTCACTGTGATTTAGGAAAAGGAGATAGAGCAATGAGTACAGCCCAAACACCCATCTGTTCAGGTTTTAGCCGTGCTTCCACGACCGCCGACATCATTAAAGGTGTCGATCTGGTCGGCAAAGTGGCGATCGTCACGGGAGGCTATTCAGGCCTCGGACTTGAAACGGCGCGCACGCTTGCTTCAGCGGGCGCGAGAATCATTGTGCCGGCGCGTGATGTCGAGCGCGCGCGCAGAGCCATCGCCGAAGTCGGCGGCGGCATGGAGGTTCAATCGATGGACCTCACCGATCCTCGCTCGATCGACCACTTCGCACGCGACTTTGTTGAAACCGCCTTGCCGCTTCATTTGCTCATTAACAACGCCGGCATCATGGCGTTGCCCGAATTCAAGCGTGATGGGCAAGGCAATGAGCTACAGTTTTCCACCAACCACCTCGGCCATTTTCGGCTGACCCTGCGACTCTGGCCAGCGCTTGTGCGAGCGGGTGGAGCGCGGGTTGTATCCGTCTCGTCCGCCGGGCACCGCTTCTCGCCCGTCGTTTTCGATGACATCAATTTCGAGCGCCGTGACTACGATGCGTTCAAGGCCTATGGCCAGTCGAAAACGGCCAACATCCTCTTCGCGGTTGGCCTTGACCGGCGAGGCAAGGATGAGGGGATTCGTGCATTCGCACTCCATCCGGGCGGGATTGCGGGAACGAATCTCGGCACGCACGTCGGGGTAGAGATGCTGAAAAAGACCGGGTTTGTCGATGAGAACGGTCGACCGATCGTCGATCTGGCCCGAGATATGAAGTCGGTGCCTCAGGGGGCGGCCACCCACGTCTGGTGCGCGGTCAGCCCGCAACTCAACGGCAAAGGCGGTGTATTTTGCGCCGATTCCGATATCACGCCCGTACTGCCAGAGGGCAGTTCCCCGAATCTGACAACCGAAGATCGCACGAATCGCGGCACTGGCGTCCAAGCCTTTGCAGTCGACTCCAACGCCGCCGAAGCGCTTTGGCGCAGAAGCGAAGAAATGACCGATATTACCGTCCAAAACCCGTGGTAATGCGATGGTGTACGGACGGCAAATGCCTCGTGAATCGTAGCGATTCCCGCCCATTCATGTTCCTTGAAGTACTGAACGCCCCGTCTGCCGTTTTGCCTGAACCCCACCGCACCTGCACCAGCCACCTGAGTGGCTGGCAGTGATGGGCATCGCTGCTTGCCTTGACGCCGATAACGTTTAGGCCGCGTTTGTTTCATGCGGCTCGAAACTGTCCGCCCGCGCCATTTGCCACATGCGTGAATAAAATTCGCCGCTGACCTCCCCTGTGAGCAATTCGCCGGGTTTCAAGAACACGTGCAGTTGCGAGAACAGTTTGATTTCGGTGGCGGACATGCGCCGTACCAGGTGCTTGGCCGACAGTTGCGAGGGGTGGTCCAGGCCTGCGGCGGCGAGCATTTCGGCCAGGGCCTTGAGGGTGTTGCGGTGGAAGTTGAAGACGCGCTGGGCTTTGTCCGGCACCACCAGGGCGCGTTGGCGCAATGGGTCTTGGGTGGCGACGCCGGTCGGGCATTTGTTGGTGTGGCAGCTTTGTGACTGGATGCAGCCAATGGCAAACATGAAGCCCCGGGCGGAGTTGGCCCAGTCGGCGCCGATGGCCAGGACGCTTGCGATGTCGAACGCGCTGACGATCTTGCCGCTGGCGCCCAGTTTGATCTTGTCCCGCAGGTTCAAGCCCACCAGGGTGTTGTGCACAAACAGCAGGCCTTCGCGCAGCGGCACGCCGATGTGGTCGGTGAACTCCACGGGGGCTGCGCCGGTGCCGCCTTCCTTGCCGTCCACCACGATGAAGTCCGGCAAAATCCCGGTTTCGAGCATGGCCTTGGCGATGCCCATGAATTCCCACGGGTGGCCCAGGCAAAACTTGAAACCCACTGGCTTGCCGCCGGACAGTTCACGTAGTTGGGCGATGAACTGCATCATCTCCAGCGGCGTGGAAAACGCCGTATGGCGCGACGGCGAGATGCAGTCCTCGCCCATCAGAATGCCGCGTGTGTCGGCAATTTCCTGAGTCACTTTGTGCTTGGGCAGGATGCCGCCGTGGCCAGGTTTCGCGCCCTGGCTCATCTTGATTTCGATCATGCGCACTTGCGGGTTTTGCGCTTGCACGGCGAAGCGTTCCGGGTCGAAACGGCCGTCGCTGGTGCGGCAGCCGAAGTAGCCGCTGCCCAGCTCCCAGGTGAGGTCGCCGCCGTGTTCGCGGTGGTAGGGGCTGATGCTGCCTTCGCCGGTGTCATGGGCAAAATTGCCCAGCTTGGCGCCTTGGTTGAGCGCGCGGATCGCGTTGGCACTCAGGGAGCCGAAGCTCATCGCCGAGATGTTGAACACCGAGGCCGAGTACGGCTGCGTGCACTGCGGGCCGCCGACGATCACGCGAAAGGCGCTGGGGTCGCTGAGCGGCGCCGGGCGCATGGAGTGGCCGATGAACTCAAAGCCCGACTGGTACACATCGATCAGGGTGCCGAAGGGCTTGTCGGCGCTTTCGTTCTTGGCGCGTGAGTACACCAGCGAGCGCTGGGCCCGGGAAAAGGGCAGGGCGTCGCTGTCGGATTCGAGCAGGTACTGGCGGATTTCCGGGCGGATGCCTTCTACCAGGTAACGGATATTGCCCAGGATCGGGTAGTTGCGGCGCACCGCGTGGGGGCTTTGCAGCAGGTCGAACAGGCCGATCAGGCTCAGGGCGCCCGTGACCAGCGTGATGGGCCACAGCCATTCGTGTTCGATGAAGGGGAGGCTGGCGAGGGTGAAGATGACGCACACGGCAAAAAAGGCGTAACGGCTTAACAACGACAGGCTCATACGGGTTTTCCTTAGGTTCCAGTCATCAGGGTTCAGGCATTTTGGGCCTGCAGAAAAATCGAGAACAGCTCGGACTGGGACTTGATCCCCAGCTTGCTGTACATGTGTTTCTTATGGACTTTCACGGTTTCAACAGAGATTTCCAGCTTACGAGCGATTTCCTTGCTCGAGCAACCGCTGAGCATCAAGCGGCCCACGTCCAGCTCGCGCGCGGTGAGGTGCGCACCCCAGTCATCGTTGGGCTCGGGCGGCTCGGCGGCGCTGAGGGGGTTGAGCTCATGGGGCAGGCGCTGGCGCAACAAGCTCAGTACCCAGGGCTGGATCAGCGACAACAGGGCGATCTGCTCGCGGTCAAAGCGTTGTTTGGAGCCCAGGGACAGGCACAAGGTTCGTCCGTCGGGCAGGTGGCTGTTGAACTGGATTTCGTCGGCCACCACGTTGAGGCAAAAGTAGCGCTGGTAGTACTCGGTGAGTTCAAAGTGCTCGGGGGCCACTTCGGCCAGGCGCAGCAGGCCGGTGCGCGCGTGTTCGCGGCTGGCAATGTAGAACGGGTCCAGCAGGTAGAGGCCGTTGAGGTAGTCCTGGAACAGGTGATCGGGCTCGCCGTCCTGGCCTGGGCATTCGGCGAACACCAGCGGCTTGTGCTCGCTGCTGAACAGCAGCACCACCCAGCTGTCGAACGGCACGTATTGGTCGAGCAGGCGCACCAGTTGGGTCCAGAAGTTGGCCTGGTCCAGTGCGTCTATCATTTGCCCCACCGAACGGTGCCAGGCGATGTCTTCCAGCGACATGGTCATGGGTCTACCCCTATCGTGTTACCCCCGCCGCGTAATTCCCTGGCAGGGGGTGGCTAAGCATACTGCGACACAGACGCCGCACCCCTATAAAAGAACGGGATTACCCATGAAGGTCGAATTCGCCCAACTGGCAGGCCGCGACAACGGCACCGCCTACAACCTGGAACGGGCCCTGGCGGC
Organism: Pseudomonas sp. SDO5215_S409; assembly: GCF_054071325.1. Lineage (NCBI taxonomy): Bacteria > Pseudomonadati > Pseudomonadota > Gammaproteobacteria > Pseudomonadales > Pseudomonadaceae > Pseudomonas > Pseudomonas sp. SDO5215_S409. The sequence continues at coordinate 18,979 of NZ_JBSVWN010000050.1, forward strand.
CATCGCTGCCTGCGCCGCTGACACGCAAATGATCGTGTTCCCGGAAACCCACCTGATGGGCTTCCCCTCTGCCGACACCGTGGCCGACATCGCCGAGCCGATCGACGGGCCGACCGTGCAGGCCATTCATCAGGCTGCGCGCGCGCGGGGCCTCGCCGTGGTCATTGGCCTGGCCGAAAACGACAACGGTCGATTCTACAACACCACGCTGCTGATCACCCCCGAAGGTGTGGCCCTGCGTTACCGCAAGACCCACCTGTGGGCCTCGGATCGCGGCGTGTTCGAGGCGGGCGACCGCTACAGCACCTGCCTGTGGAACGGTGTGCGGGTGGGCCTGCTGATCTGCTACGACATCGAATTCCCGGAAAGCGCCCGCGCCCTGGCGCAGTTGGGCGCCGAGTTGCTGATCGTGACCAACGGCAACATGGACCCCTACGGCCCCACGCACCGCACCGCGATCATGGCCCGTGCCCAGGAAAACCAGGCGTTCGCGCTGATGGTCAACCGGGTGGAAGAGGGCGACGGCGGCCTGTTGTTCGCCGGTGGCAGCGCCCTGGTGGACCCGTTGGGCAGCTTGCTGTTTGAAGCCGGGCGTGACGAGGGCCAGTTCCGTGTGGCGCTGGACCTTGAGCAGCTACAGGCGGCGCGCAAGGACTACCGCTACCTGGATGACCAGCGCTTGAAATTGCCGGGAGCGGTGATCGAGCGCGCTGACGGCACGCGGGAGCTGTTGATCCCTTGATCACGCGGTGTGCCCCCGCATGCGCGGGCACACCTTCAACGCGGACGCGGAGCGTCCAGGGCTGCATCCCCACGCGGAGCGCGGGAACGATCGACCATAAAAACTATATCGGCTGCACCGACTTCAGTTCTGCCATAAATCTAAAAATCGCGCGGAGATTCACCCATGGCTCGTTTGCAACGCACCCTGTCGCTAGGGTCGGTGGTGCTGTTTGGCATCGCCTACATGACACCGATCATTGTGCTCGGCACTTTCGGCATCCTCGCCCAATCCACCGCCGGCATGGTTCCGGCCGCGTACCTGGCCGCCCTGGTGGCGATGTTCTTTACCGCCCTGAGCTACGGTCGCATGGCCTCGGCATTCCCGGTGGCCGGTTCCGCCTACAGCTACGTGCGCAAGGCCATCAGCCCCAAGCTTGGGTTTATCGCCGGTTGGGCCGTGCTGCTCGACTACCTGTTTTTGCCCATGGCCATCTGGCTGATCGGGGCGGCGTACCTGCATTCGGCGTTCTCGTCGGTGCCGCAGTGGGTCTGGGTGCTGGCCTTTATCGGCATCACCAGCGTGATCAACATCATTGGCCTGAAGCTCGCCAACGGCATCAACGCCTTGTTGATGCTGGTACAGGCCCTGGTGCTGATCGCGTTTGTAGTGCTGTGCATCCACTACCTGGGCGGTGACGCCAGCAAGCCACTGTGGACGCTTGCGCCGTTCTTCAATGGCCAGATGCAAATGCCGCTGATCATGAGCGGGGCAGCCATCGCCTGCTATTCGTTCCTGGGCTTTGACGCGGTGAGCACCCTCACCGAAGAAACCCGCGACCCCCGCCGCACCATTCCACGGGCGATCATGTTGATTACCCTGATCGGCGGCCTGATTTTCGTGGGCGTGTCGTACTTCGTGCAGATCGCCCACCCGTCGTTCGAATTCGCCGATGTGGATTCGGCGGCCTACGAGATCGCCCGCAACATTGGCGGCGACCTGTTTGTGTCGATCTTCCTGATCGGCCTGATCGTCGGCCAGTTCGCCTCGGGGCTGTCGGCCCAGGCCAGCGGTTCGCGCCTGTTGTTTGCGATGGGCCGTGACGGCGTGTTGCCCAAGTCGTTCTTCGGCAGCTTGCACGCCAAGTTCGGCACCCCGGTCAACAGCATCCTGCTGTGCGCGGTGGTGGCGTTGCTGGCGCTGAAACTGGACGTGACCACCTCCACGTCGTTCATCAACTTCGGCGCGTTCCTGGCGTTTACGCTGGTGAACCTGTCGGTGATCTTCCACTACTGGATCGGCGCGAAAGAGCGTGGCCTGCGCGAAGTGGTGCTGTTCCTGGTCTTCCCGGTGATCGGTATGGCGGCGGACCTGTGGTTGATGATCAGCCTCGATCACCTGGCGATCTACCTGGGTGTGAGCTGGCTTGCGATTGGCCTGGTGTACCTGGGCTTCCTCACCCGTGGCTTCTCCCGCCAGCCACCGGAAATGGACTTCCAGGAAGCGGCCTGATAAGCCCTGGGTCTATTCTTATTGCAATCGGTTCTCGTTTGGGTGCATTATTTATGTTACTGTATAACACATCAAATGCACTCAGACGCCCCGGAGGCCTTATGAAACCTGGTATCCATCCCGACTACCGCACCGTGTTGTTCCACGACACCGCCGCCGACGTTTTCTTCCTGATCGGCTCCACCGCCGACACCGACCGCACCCACACGCACAGCGACGGCAACACCTACCCCTACGTCGCCCTGGACGTCTCCAGCGCTTCGCACCCGGTGTACACCGGCCAGCAGCGCAAGACCCAGGCCGAAGGCCGTATTGCGGGGTTCAACAAGCGTTTCGCGTCGTTTGGCTCGGGTAAAAAAGCTGGCGAGTAACGGACGAGTGATTGACCTCAGGGTCGCTTCAGTGAATGGGGCGGCCCTTTTTTACGCCCGTTCGTCGCGTCACCGGGGTTATGGGGAGAAAAACACTGCGCTCGCACTACAGTTGGTCTTAACGAATAACGTTAAGCGTTAAATTGTGATAAAAAGCTTCAACTGCGCCGACACCAAAACCTTTTTTGAGACAGGTCGAACCCGACGCTGGACGGCGATCGCCCCGGTGGCCGAGCGCAAACTCGCGATGCTGGATGCTGCCATCGAACTGGCCGACCTGCGCTCACCGCCAGGCAACAGGTTGCAAGCGCTGCACGGGAATCGAGAAGGTCAGTACAGCATTCGAGTCAATGATCAATATCGGGTCTGTTTTTTCTGGAGCCCCAATGGGCCGGAAAGCGTTGAAATTGTGGATTACCACTGAGGTCAATCATGTTTAAGAACGGCATGCGCCCTGTACACCCGGGAGAAATTCTCAAGGAAGAGTATCTGGAGCCGCTTGGCCTGACCGCCGCCGCCCTCGCTCGGGCACTGCGCGTCTCGGCACCGACGGTCAACGAAATCGTGTTGATGCGCCGTGGTATCAGTGCCGATGTTGCTTTGCGCCTGGCCATTGCATTGGATACGTCGGCACAGTTCTGGCTGAACTTGCAGACGGCTTACGATTTGCGCACGGCAGAAATTGCCAAGGGCGCCGAGATTCAGCGGGAAGTGGAACGAGTGGCCCATTGCGCCTGATCGGGTGCCCTGGTCACCGTGAGCCCGGTCTTTTGATCGGGCTTTTTTACGCCCGACTGTCGGCGATAATGTCCTAGTGCCATCATTTTTATAAAAACCCACTAGACTCTTGAGTAAGCGCAAGGAGGCGATGACCGCAGAACCCCACACCGATGTCCGAGGTGTCCCATGGGAGAGTCCGTCACATTTGCGAACGCCGACCGCCCGACGGTGTTGTTGATCGACGCCCACCAGGCCGTGCTCGACCAGCTCAGGCAGTTACTCAAGCTGGAACCTTTCGAGCTGGTCAGCGCCACGGGCGCCCGGCAGGCGCTGTCGATATTGGCCGCCCAGCCTGTGGACCTGGTGGTGAGCGCCGCTCGCTTGCCGGACATGGACGGCGCCACCTTGCTGGCGCAGATCCATCATGCCTACCCGCACACCGTGCGCATCCTGTTGACCGGCGAAACCGACCTGACGCTGATGATCAAGGCCATCAACGAGGGCCAGATTTACCGTTACCTGCGCAAGCCCTGGAACGACGACGAGCTGTTGCAAGCCCTGCGCCAAAGCCTGTCGCACCAGCACGCCGAGCGGGAGCGCCTGCGCCTGGAACAGCTGATTCGCCAACAGAACGACGAACTCAAGCAGCTCAACGCGTCCCTGGAAAAACGCGTGGCCGCGCGCACCGCCGAGTTGCAGCAGACCGCCGACATGCTCGACCTGGCCTATGAAGAGCTCAAGCACAGTTATGCCACCGGCACCGAGGTGTTTTCGCTGTTGGCCAACCTGCGCCTGCCCAGGCGCAAGCAGACCAACCGGCAGATCATTGAACTGGTGCGCACCTGGTGTCACAGCCACGGGGTGGACGAGGCCAGCAACCGCGACCTGACCATGGCGGCTGCGCTCTACAACATCGGCAAGGTGGGCTGGAGCGACACCATGATGATCGCGCCGTCGGACCTGCTGCATGGCAGCGACCGCGAGCGCTACCGCGCCTACCCTGCGCAGAGTGAATCGCTGCTGATGACTCTGGAGCCGATGAAGGACGCCGCCCGGCTGATCCGCCATCACCAGGAGCGGTGGGACGGCAGCGGGTTTCCCGACCACCTCAAGGGCGACGCGATTCCGGTGGGCGCGCGGTTGCTCAAACTGGCGGTGGACTTTATCGAGCTGCAGCGCGGGCTGATCCTGGAGCGGCAGATGAACAGCGATGAGGCGCTGCTCTACATCCGCAAATACGCTGGCAGGCTCTACGACCCGCAGATGGTGGAAGACTTCGTGCAGGCCTGCGCGGCGTTTCTCAGTGACGTGACCCTGGGCGACCCCAGCGTGAAGGTGCTGTGCACGCGCGAGCTGGCCGAGGGCATGGTGTTGGCGCGCAGCCTCAATGCCGACAACGGCATGTTGCTGCTCAATGCGGGCAAGGTGCTGAACCTGGCGCTGGTGGACAAGTTGATTGCGTTTGAAACCATGGAGGGTGCGCGGTACAGCGTGTTCATCAAAGAGCCCGATGACGCCCTGTTGTCCGGTTGAGCAGCGGCCATTGTGGTGCGGCCTGGCGCTGTGTGATCCTTGCGGCCTTTGCATTCAAGGCGTCTTTTTTCATGTCCAACACCCTGCGTATCGCGGCCGCTGTATTGATCGGCGCCGACGGCCAGACCCTGCTGGTGCGCAAGCGCGGCACCCTGGCGTTCATGCAACCGGGCGGCAAGATCGATGCCGGTGAGCAACCTGCCCAAGCGTTGGCCCGTGAGCTGAACGAAGAACTGGGCCTGCACATCGACCCGGCAGCGGCCGTTTACCTTGGCCATTTCGCGGCGCCTGCCGCCAACGAGCCGGGTTTTGTGGTGGAAGCCGAGGTGTTCCAGGTCAACATTGACGTGCCGGTGGCCCCTGCCGCCGAGATCGAAGAAGTGCGCTGGATCGACCCCGCCAGCGATGGCGGCCTGAACCTGGCCCCGTTGACACGGGACCTGATCCTGCCGTTTTACCGCGCCTTGGGCAAAGCCAACGCCTGAATCAACGCACCGCGCTCACGCCGTCCAGGGTCGAGAACGAGGTGTCCTTGGCGGTGAGCAGGAAGTCACGCATGTACGGCGCGTCCAGCATGTCGGCGCGAATACCGGCGTACAGCGTGGCAAACAGGCCTTTCTCGCCCAGCCGCTTGGCCCGCACATAGCCCCGCGAGCTGTATTCATGCAGCGCCCAGTGCGGCATGCCGCACACGCCTCGGCCGCTGGCCACCAGTTGCATCATCATCACGGTCAGTTCCGAGGTGCGCACGTGCGCAGGCTCGACGTCGGCCGGTTCCAAAAAGCGCGTGAAGATGTCCAGGCGGTCGCGCTCCACCGGGTAGGTGATCAGAGTTTCGCTGATCAGGTCCTCGGGCACGATGTACGGTTTGGTCGCCAGCGTATGTTGGTTGGCCACGGCCAGCATGGCCTCGTAGGTGAACAACGGCACGTAGGTGATGCCGGGCAGTTCCAGCGGGTCGGAGGTCACCACCAGGTCCAGGTCGCCGCGGGCCAGCGCAGGCAGCGGGGCGAAGGCGAAACCGGAGGCCAGGTCCAGTTCGACCTCCGGCCACACGTCGCGGAACTGGTCAATGGTCGGCATCAGCCACTGAAAACAGCTGTGGCATTCGATGGCCATGTGCAGGCGCCCCGCGGTGCCACCGGCCAGCCGCGCCAGGTCACGTTCGGCGCCACGCAGCAGGGGCAGCGTGGCATCGGCCAATTGCAGCAGGCGCAGGCCGGCGCTGGTGAAGCGCAACGGCTTGGTCTTGCGCACGAACAGCGGCATGCCCAGGCGCTCTTCCAGTTCCTTGAACTGGTGCGAGAGCGCGGATTGGGTCAGGTGCAGGCGTTCGGCGGCCTCCACCAGGCTGTCGGCTTCGCGCAGCGCGTGAAGGGTTTTCAGGTGACGGATTTCCAGCACCACGGACTCCATGAGCAAAACTTGCTGATTTTTCGAGGAAGTTGAGTTTGTCTCATGTTGCCGCGGGCGACAAGCTCACACCGCCTGGAAATGCAGGCGCGCCAGGGGTTTGTTGATGTTCCCGCGCCAGATCGGCGTAGCCTCACCCCCCGCGGCGCTGCGGGCCTGTTGCCATTTGAGGCCCAGGCGACGTTGCGCGGGCAACTTCAGGTGCGCTTTGGTAAACCCGTCGAACGAGCTGGGCGCTTTCGACTCGTAGTGAAAGTGCGCGTACCACAGCACGGTGGGCGGGTCTTGGCGCAGATCGCGCACTTCGTATTCCTGCATGAAGTCAGGCCGCCCGTCGGCGCGGCGGCCCAGGTCTTCCAGCGCGCCGCTTTTGCGGATGTCGATGAGGGGCTTACCGTCGAGCCGCTGGCCGATCAGGTAATCCAGATAGCCTTCGGTGGGCGTCTGGCTGGCCAGCGACTGGTTGATGCGCAGCAAGCGCCCGCGTTCGCGCAAGGCCAGGGCCTGTTGGCGCAACTGGCGCACCATCGCCGCGTCGCCGTTCAAGGCCTCGATGTGGACGGCTTGCAGGTCGAGGGCGTCGGCTTCGCTGGTCATCATGAACTCCAGGTCGGCAGGGAACATGTTGCGCTGGGCATAACCGTGCACTTTGGCCTGATGCGCCGCCAGGTTGCCCAGGCGCCCCCGCGCTTCGTTGATCACCTCGCCCAATTGGCGTGGCGCCGGTTGCCACGGCACTAGCGTCACCTCACCCACCCGATGGAATTTGCCATTGCTGCCTTGCTCCCACACCTGCTCCTCACCGCGCCCGCCAGTGACCGTATAGCGCCGCGTCTGGGTGCCGGGCGCGGTGCTGGCCTCGCCGATCAGCAGCAGGTTGTCCTCGGTTTCAAAGATGCGCCGGCTGCTGGTGCCCGGTGTCTTGGGCGACACGCTGGTCATCGTGTGCTCGGCGCGCGCGCGCAGGATGTCGAGTTGCTGGTGCATCAGCGCTACGTAGGTGTCGTCGAAATGCTGCGCCACGCTGGCCGACCAGCTGTTGAGGTGGCGTTGATAGGCGACGTAGACGTCGATGCAGTACTGCAAAATCCGGTTGCGCTGGCCCGGGCTGGGGCTGACCTCGCGCAGGTGGACGTGCAGATACAGTGCGCGCAGCAGGTCGCTTTCGGCATTTTTCAGCGGGCCTTGCAGGTAGTGCCAGGCGATATCGTGGCCGGGTTTGCGCTGGGTGATGAGGTCGGTCAGGGCCAGGGTCTGGATGCGTGCGCGCTCAAGTTCGGTGGTGCGCCGGTTGATCACCTCGGCGGTCCGGGTCAGTTGACTGCGGTTGGCGCCTTGCACACGGGGCATCCATTCATTCATCAGGTGTATGGAGAGATCGGCCCGCTGGTAGTTCTCGAAAATCTGCACCTGCAACCGGCGAATGTCGGCCCGCAAGGCCTGGCGTGCGGCGGTCTGCTCATAGGGCAGGGCGCTCAGGCGGGCCTCGGCGGCGCTGATCTGCTGGATCAGGCTGATCTCTTTGTGCAGGCTGAACTGCACCTGGAACTGCGCGCACTGGCACACGTCTTCGGCGGCATCGCTGCGGGCCTTGCGCAGGATCTGCGAACGGTTACCGCGCAGGTAGGGGGTGATTTTGTGAAAGTCTTCGTCGATGTTTTTCGCCTGGGCGGTGAGCGTGTCCATGGCGCGCTCAAGCTCGGGGATCACGCTTAGGTCGTCGGCGTGGTAGCGCGCCAGCAAGCGGTTGATCTGCTCGGCGCTGTGGTTGATCCGGCGATGTTCGCTCTTGATGCGAGCCATGAGGGTTTGCTGTTGACGCCAGGCGTGGTCGGTCCACCAGCGCGGCAGCCAGTCACGCAAGGGCGCGGTCCAGGGGGCCAGCCGGTCGGCCAGGTGTCCGGCCACGTTGCCGCCGCCCGCCAGGCCGCCTTCCACCAGCGTGCCATACAGGGCGCCGTGGGTGTCCCACTGGCCGCTGGCATCCAGGGCCACAGGTTGCTTGTACTGGCGGGTGCGCGTGCCGCTCAGGCGCAGGGTGTGGTAGGTCTTGTCGTATTCCACCTGGTAGATCCGCCCTTGGCTGAGGATGAAATCACCGCGGGCATGGCGGTACACCTGCCGGTAGAGGCCATGGCTGGAAGGCTCCACACCGGCCAGCGACAGCGGTTGCTCATAGGCGTAACCGTCGAAGCGCTCGCGTACGCCCCGGGGGGTACGGTGCGGCAAAAATCGGCTCAACGCCGACTGGGCCGCGGGCCGGGCGAGCTGGCGCAGGCGGGTCAACTGGCGGGCCGATTGGGCGGGTGCCAGCGCGGGCACCACGTCCATGGCGGCAAACAGCAGTGAGTCGAACACCGAGGCCAGCGCTTGCACCCCGTGGTATGTGTCGCCACGGGCAAACGCGTCGACGGCGGCCGCCAGGTGGGTGACGCCGTCGTACAGGTTCACGGCCGTGCCAATGACCGGCACGAACCCCAGCGCCAGCTTGATGCCGTTGAACAGGTGGCCGCTGCGCAGGGCGTAGTGTTCCTGTGCCAGGTCGGCATTGGAGCGCGACTGGTTGCGATGCGCCTCGATCAATCGGCCCATCTGGGTGTTGAGCAAATGCGCGGCCAGTGAGGTGGTGGCTGGCCACGCAAAGCCGCTGCCGATGACGCCGTCGAAGCGTTTTTGCACGGCCTGGCCCAGGCGCGAGCGATGGCGGTCGATATCGCCCTGCAAGGCTTGCCCGGCCAGGTAGTCGACCATGGTGTCCAGGCTGCACAGGTCGAACAGGGCCTTGCGGGCCGTCTCCAGGTTGACGTACGGCCGCAGGTGGCGCCCGTCGGGTGCGTCAGGCAGGTAGAGCAGGGTCTGGCCGCTCTGTTGGTCCTCGATAAAAGTGATGCCCATCAGCGTGACTGGGCCGTCGTCGGCCGCCAGGTGGGCGGGCAGCAGGCGAATGCGCGCCCAGGCCTTGGCGGTCGTGGCGTCGATGGCGATGTTTAAGATGCGCAGGGCGTCTGCGTCGATATGGTGTTGCAGCAGCGCACATTCGCCTTGCAGTTGCAGGGTCAGGCGCCAGGGGTGCAGCAGGCATTCGTGGCGGTATTGCTGCTGGAACAGGGTTTCTTGCGCAAAGCCTTTGAAGGTGGCGTGAATCAGCTGTTGGTAGGTGCGCGCCACGTCCAGGTCGCGCACCAGGTTGACCAGGTAGGTGCCGGTGATGCCTGCCTTGAGCGCGGCGCGGTCATGCTCGGTGTCGGCCCGGATGTGAGTGCTCATAAAGCCCAGGCGCAGGCTCACGCCGGGGCTCAGGTTCATCAGCGCAAGGGCTTCCAATGACAAGCTGCTGCGTGCTTCGCTCGGCACATCCACCTGTTTGATCGGGGTGCCCGGTGCCGCGCCCGCGATCGGGTGCGGGCGCTGTTCGACCGAGTCGGGCAGTTCCAGGCGCACGCTGAAAGGGCCCTCGAGGGTGAAGTCTTTGCGCAGGCGTTTGTCGATTTGCAGCCTGACGTAGTCGTCCCGCAGCGGCAGCGAGCGTTCGATCAAGGTGTGTGCCTGTTGCAGCGCGGGCGGGTAGGCCTGCATCAGCACCTTGAGGCGCACGTGTCGCGCGTCGGGTTTTTTCTCCAGCCAGGTGGGCAGTTGCAGGGCCAATTGGCTGCTGTTGTGCTGCTCGAGAAGGTGCAGGAACGCCGCGTCGCGGGCTTCGTTGAGGGGCACCAGCAGCGTGTCGAGGGTCTTGAGGCGTAGCGCCTGCAACGCCTGTGGCTGCTGTGGGAGGGGCGTGTTGGAACGCAGGGTGGCGGCCTGTTCGTCGAAGGCGTGTTGCTGCAGTTGCAGGCTGTAGTCGAACGGATCGTCGCTGAGCGGCTTGAGCTGCACCGCCAGGGAGGCTGCGTCAGCGCCGCCGAGCAGCCAAAGGTCCAGGGCCTGGCGGGAGGCAAAGCGCTGCAGCAGCCCGGCGCTGCCGGGCCAATACAGCAGCAGGCTGTCTTGCGCGGCGTCGGCGGCCGTGATGACCAGTGGGCCCTTGAGTTCGGTGGTGGTCACGGTGGTGGTCGCATCGTGTTGCTGGGTGAGGGTCAGGAGTACGGCCGCCACGGTTGCCGCCTGTACGGGGACGGTGAGGGCTGCCTGCACCCGGTCCCGCTCTTGGGGGCTGATCTGCTGAAGCTGCGCTTGCAGCTCGGCCTCGGCGCGCAACCCTTCGCGCCGGGCGTGATAAAGCGCGGTGTATTGCGTGTTGAGGGTGTGCGTGTCGAGTGGCCTGCGCTCCAGCAACGCATTGGCGGCGAGCCGGGCCGCCTGTTGCTGGGTTTTCAGGGCATCGCGTGAGTGTTTGAGGGCCGCCACGGCGTGGGGATCGAGGCGTTCGAGGGCCGCCAGTTGCTGCAGGATCAAGGCCTTGCGGTGGCTGGCGGGTAGCGCTTGGCTGAGCAGGCCGCTGGCGGGGGCGTCGAGGTTTTCCTCGGTGTGGGCTTCCAGCGCGGCGGGCAGCGAGAGCCAATCGGCGGCTTGGCGTTGGCGCGCCAGTTCATCGCTGGCGAGCAGGGCAAACACGCCGTCCTCGGCGAGGTCGGCCGTGCCGTTGGGGGTCACGGCGCAGTGGTATTGGGCGTCGGCCAGTTGCACCAGCCATTGGGTGACGCCGTTGCCCAGCACGCTGGTGTGTTGGGTGTAATGCACGGCGGCCTGGGGGTCGACCTCGCCAAACAACCGTTGCTGATGGTCGAGCACCCAGCGCTCCAGGGCGGTTCGCTGGGTGAACACTTGCCACGCCGGGTCAATGAAGGGCACATACAGCAACTGGCTGACCGGCTCGTCACTGTCCAGGGTGATGACCCACGCACCTCGCAGTTGCTGGTGGGTGCCGTCGGCGCGGGCCAGCGAAAGCTGTTCCACAAACAGGGCCTGGCCGTTGTGCTTGAGCTCGCCGCCGGGTGGGTCGAGCAATACGAACAGCGGTTTGAGCGGTTCGGCGCGTTCCGGGTTGCGGGCTTCGACCAGGTGGGCCGAGGCCTCGAAGTGCGTGGTGTACAGCTGCATCGCCTGGCTGCGCCGGGACTCGCTGGTGCCGGGCGCACGTGCCGTCCAATAGTCATTCCAGCCGTCGCTGATCGCCTGGGGCAGCGCCAGCTGCTTGAGGGTTTCCAGCAGCGCGGGCAGGGACAAGTCGGCCAACCGATGGCCTGCGGGCATCTGGTTGAGTTCGCCCGGGGGCAGGGCGGCGGTGTCGGTGCCTGGGTGTTGCAGCAAAAACGCGCACGCCTCGGTGAGGGACAGGCGGCTGCGCGGGCGCTCATCCTGGGGGAAGAAGTGCACGCCGATCTGTTCGCCGTCCAACCCCAGGCGCTCGGCGAGCAACCGGTTGATCAGGTCGCGCACCGACGGCGTATCGCGCAGCAGCGCGCGCATGGCTTCGCGGCAGTCGTGCAGGCGCTGCCAGGCGGCTAAAAACTGGTTTTCATCCAGGTCCAGAGCGGGGGCTGCGCGCGGCAGGTGATTGAAGGCGGGCAGGGGCAGGTCGGGCATGGCTGTCTCCGAAAAAGGGCAGGCCGGCAGGCGCCGGTATCGCCCCATTGAACGCATTCATGCGCGGCGCCAGGCGTTACATGCTTAGCCTGTGACCACTGGGCAGACTTCATCAAACTGTCACGCAACTGTGGCAGCGCGCTTTAAAAAACTTCATCAGACTCGCGCTCTACTGGGGTTCTGCGTTTCGGTGTTTTTCATGCGTGTGTTGCTTTTACTGGCCGCTTTGGTGTTCGGCCTGCCGTCTTTTGCGGCGTCTCGATGTGATGTCAATGTCCCGACCGAGCGAGTGGATCTGGACCAGGTCAGCCTGGCGTACCAGAGCATTGGCCGTGCCGCTGACCCGGCGATCGTGCTGGTGATGGGCCTGGGCGGGCAACTGATTCACTGGCCGGACGAGGTGGTGGTCGCCCTGTGTCAGCAGGGGTTCCGGGTGATTCGTTACGACAATCGCGACGTGGGGTTGTCCACCTGGCGCCAGGCGCCCGCCAGCGCCAACCTCACCTTTGAAGTGCTGCGCTACAAGCTCGGCCTGCCGGTGGCCGCGCCTTACACCTTGACCGACATGGCCAATGACACGTTGGGGTTGATGGACGCGCTGCACATCCGGCAATTCCATGTGCTGGGCGCGAGCATGGGCGGCATGATCGCCCAGCACCTGGCGGCCATGGCGCCGCAGCGGGTGGAAAGCCTCACGCTGATCATGACCAGTTCCGGCGCCGAAGGCCTGCCGGCGCCCAGTGCCGCGCTGGTGCACCTGTTGTCCCGGCGCAGCGCGCCCAACCGCGAGGTGGCGCTGGAGCAGCAGGCGGACTTGCTGGCGGCGTTGGGCAGCCCGTATGTGAAGGACGATCGCCAGATGCTGTTGCACCAGGCGGCGGTGGCCTACGACCGGGCGTTCAACCCCGAGGGCGTGAAGCGCCAGATCATGGCGATCCTGGCCGAGCCGAGCCGCGTGCCGTTGCTCAATCAACTGCACGTACCGACGCTGGTGGTGCACGGCACGGCCGACCCGTTGTTGCCGGTGATGCACGGTGTGCACCTGGCGGCGCATATCCAGGGCAGCCAGTTGAAGCTGATTCCGGGCCTGGCCCACCGGTTTCAAGAGGCGTTCAAGGCGCCGTTACTGGCGGCGGTATTGCCTTACCTGCAAGCCCAGCGCGAAGACGCGGCGCACTTGGCGCAGTTGGACACGGTGGCGGCCGCGAAGGTGCTGTAAGGGTGTATCGTGGCCACTTTGTGGCGCGTTTTGCCTGCGAGGTGACCTTCTATGAGTACTGCCCTTAAAATCGATTTTGTCAGCGACGTCTCCTGCCCCTGGTGCGTCATCGGCCTGCGCGGCCTCACCGAAGCCCTGGACCAACTGGGCGCCGAGGTGCAGGCCGAGATCCACTTCCAGCCGTTTGAACTCAACCCAGACATGCCCGCCGAAGGGCAGAACATCACCGAACACATCACCGAAAAATACGGCTCCACGGCCGAACAGTCCCAAGCCAACCGCGCACGTATCCGCGACATGGGCGCCGCGTTGGGGTTTGCCTTTCGCACCGACGGGCAAAGCCGCATCTACAACACGTTTGACGCGCACCGCTTGTTGCATTGGGCCGGGCTTGAGGGCTTGCAGTACAACCTCAAGGAGGCGCTGTTCAAGGCGTATTTCACCGATCAACAGAACCCGTCCGACGCCGCGACGCTGGCGTCGATCGCCGAAGGCGTAGGGCTGGACCGTGCGCGGGCCGAAGCCATCCTGGCCTCGGATGAATACAGCGCCGCGGTGCGTGAGCAAGAGCAGCTGTGGCTGTCGCGTGGGGTGAGTTCGGTGCCGACGATCGTGTTCAACGACCAATACGCGGTCAGTGGCGGGCAACCGGCTGAAGCGTTTGTGGGGGCGATTCGGCAGATTATCAGCGAGGCCAGGGGCTGACGCGGGGCCTGCGACGCTGTCGCAGGCAAGCCCGCTCCCACGGGCTGTTGGCCGAAAGGCGCGCGGCGGTCAGTCGAATTTGTAGCTGATCGCCGTTTGCACTTGGGTCTGGTTCACTTCGCCGGTCTGTTTGACGAGGCTGCTGTCTGCCGCCGAGCCCACCAGGTGGACCCAACTGGCGCTGGTCAGCAGTGACCATTTGGCGGCCAGCGGGAATTCAAAACTCTGGGTGAACGTCACGTTCTGGAAGCCGCCGCTGGCGTTGTAGGGGCGATAGCCCGAGGCGGCGGCTTCTTTGTCGTCCACGCCAAAAAAGGCCTGGGTCTGGCGCTGGTCGGCGAAGTGCGCCATCAGGCCGCTGCTGCCGATGATGCCGGCGCCCAACGGGTAGCCCAGCTCGCCACCGAGCTTGCCCAGCACGCCACTTTGATCACGTGACCCACCCACCGACTGGCCCAGTTGCGCGTAGACGCGCCAGAACTCGGCCGGTGCGTATTGGATGAAGCCGCCCACTTCGGCGGTGTCCGATACGTCGCGCAAACCGCGTAGCGAGCGGTCGGCGGTACGCCCCGGCAGGTAGTTGAGGTAAGGCCCGGCGGTAAGGCCGTGGGTGTTGAGGGCGCTCCAGGTCAGGCCGTCGTCGGTGTCGAGGCTGACGTTGCCCCAGTCCAGATCGAAATAGGGGATGGGCCGTGTTTCGTAGCGGCTGCCGGTGGGGTCATGGGGTTGATAGCTGACGCCCGCGCCGACGTCCCCCGTCAGGCCGTCGGCCAAGGCGGGCGCTGAAGCGCCGCACAGGCCAAAAAGACCCGCCAACAACGCGCAAGTGATCCTGAGCATGGACACTGTTCCTTGATTGAATAGGCGCGCATGAACGCGCAAACCGCAGGCTCCACGCAAGCACTCATCTTGTTTGTAGCGAGCTACAAAAAATGTAGGTTGCGCGCTGCGTTTTACCTCGCACATCCCTGAAAACCCCCGCCCCGCTGGGCTTTAGCCGCTTGGCACAGTCTCTGCAATTGCCCCTTCTGTCAGCGCCCCGGCGCGTTTTTTCAAGACCTCCACCTCAAGGTAAGGCAAATGATTCAGTGGCATATCGTGTGTGATTTCGACGGGACGATTACGCCCACCGACGTCATCGACAATGTTCTCCAACGCTTCGCCGGCCCCGAGTGGGAAGTCATCGAGCAGCAATGGCTGGACGGGCACATCGGCTCACGCGAATGCCTGAGCCGCCAACTGGCGCTCATCAAGGCCACCCCGACCCAGTTGCTGGAATATTTCGACAGCGTCGAGATCGACCCCGACTTCCCGGACTTCGTCGACCACGTGCTGGGCCTGGGCGCGTCCCTCGAAGTGGTCAGCGACGGCATCGAGCAAGGCATCGCGCGGATCCTGTCGCGCAACTACGTGACGCTGCTGCCGATCCTCGCCAACCGCTTGCGCCAGGTCGACCAGAACAGCTGGCGCATCGACTTCCCGCATGCGAGCGACGCCTGCCGCGCCGCGTCCGGCAACTGCAAATGCAAGTCCGTGCCGGGCAACAAGCGCGTGCTGGTGATCGGTGACGGCAAGTCGGACATGTGCGTGGCGTCCACCGCCGATTTCGTCTTCGCCAAGGGCAGCCTCGCCCGGTACTGCGAAGCCAACCACCTCCCGCACCTGCGGTTCGACAGCTTTGCCGAACTGCCTGCGTTGCTGGCCAAACTGCCTCAGGGCATCGCCGCCAACGCCACTTCCTTCACGACGTCTAATGACACTCAGGACCTTTTTCATCATGTCTGATTTGCGTATCGCGACCCCGCAAGACCAAGTGCTTCTGGATAAAGAAGCCAAGTACTGCTCCTACGGCGACACCGTTCACTACATCGAGCCGCCGCGTATTTTCAGCCGCTGCGAAGGCTCCTATGTGTGGGACACCGAAGACCAGGCCTACCTGGACCTGCAAATGTGGTACTCGGCCGTCAACTTCGGCTACGCCAACCCGCGCCTGAACAACGCGCTCAAGCAGCAGATCGACACCCTGCCGCAAATCGCCAGCCAGTACCTGCACAAAGGCAAGATCGAGCTGTCGGAAATGATCGCGGTCGATGCCAAGAAAAAATTCGGCCTGGACGGGCGCGTGCACTTCAACGTGGGCGGTTCGCAGTCCATCGAAGACTCCCTGAAAGTGGTGCGCAACGCCTCCAACGGCAAGAGCCTGATGTTCGCCTTTGAAGGCGGTTACCACGGCCGTACGCTGGGCGCGTCCTCGATCACCTCCAGCTATCGCTACCGTCGCCGCTACGGCCACTTTGGCGAGCGTGCGCAGTTCATCCCGTTCCCGTACCACTTCCGTGGCCCCAAAGGCATGACCAAGGAAGAGTACGGCAGCTACTGCGTGAAGCAATTCGCCCGCCTGTTCGAAACCGAATACAACGGCGTGTGGGACCCGAAAGTCGGTAGCAGCGAATACGCCGCGTTCTACGTCGAGCCGATCCAGGGCACCGGCGGCTACGTGATTCCGCCGATGAACTTTTACCGCGAACTCAAGCAGGTGCTGGATCAGCACGGCATTCTGATGGTGTCCGACGAAATCCAGATGGGCTTCTACCGCACCGGCAAACTGTGGTCCATCGAGCACTTTGACGTGCAGCCAGACGTGATCGTCTTCGGCAAGGCGTTGACCAACGGCCTGAACCCGCTGGGCGGTATCTGGGCCCGCGAAGAGCTGATCAACCCGAAGATCTTCCCGCCAGGCTCCACGCACTCCACGTTCGCCTCCAACCCGCTGGGCACGGCGGTGGGCCTGGAAATGTTCAAGATGACCAGCGAAGTCGACTACGGCGCGATGGTCATGGCCAAGGGCAAATACTTCCTGGAAGGCCTGCAAGACCTGCAAAAGCGTTTCCCGATCGTGGGCGACGTCGACGGCCTAGGCCTGGCCCTGCGCTGCGAGATCTGCACCGCTGACGGCTTCACCCCGGACAAAGCCACCCTGGACTACATGGTGGAGGAAGGCATGAAGGGCGACATGCTCGTCGACGGCCAGAAACTGGGCTTGATCCTGGACGTGGGCGGTTACTACAAAAACGTGATCACCCTGGCCCCGTCGCTGGAGATCAGCTACCCGGAAATCGACCTGGGCCTGAAGCTGCTCGAGCAACTGCTTGTGCGGGCGACCCTCCGGTGAGCCTTGCCGAGATCGACCTGGGCGAAGGCGGTGCGGGGTTCGTGCTCGGCGAAGGTCCCGTGGGTGTGCTGTTGATTCACGGCCTCACGGGCACCCCGACGGAACTGCGTCGCGTGGCCCAGGGCATCGCCAAGGCCGGTAACTGCACGGTGTATGTGCCCACTTTGGTGGGGCACTGCAAAGGCCGTCGCGAGCTGGAAGAAACGGTGTGGCGCGACTGGTACGCGGGGTTGCGCAAGACCTTCGACGGGATCTGCCAACGCCACCGGCAGGTGTTTGTCGGGGGCCTGTCCATGGGCGCGGTCATGTCCATGTATATCGCCTCCGAGTGCCCGGAAAAAGTGACAGGCCTGTTGATGTACTCAACGACCTTGCGCTACGACGGCTGGAATATCCACAAGCTGGCGTTTCTCACGCCACTGGTGCTCAAGCTGCCGTTCGGCACACGCATCTGCGACTTTGAAGAACAGCCGCCCTATGGCATCAAGAACGAGCGTTTGCGTGCGATTGTCGAACGGCAGATGAAGGCGGGCGAAAGTGACAACGCCGGGCTCTTCACCATGCCGGGCGTGACGGTGCGCGAGCTGCGCAGGCTCAATGCCGTGGTCAAGAAACGCATGCCCGCGATCCAGACGCCGACCCTGGTGGTGCACTCCATCGAGGACGACATCACCAGCCGCTGGAACGCCGATTACGTAGAGCGGCGCCTGGGCGGGCCGGTGACCAAGGTCTTGCTCGACAACTGCTACCACATGATCACGGTTGACCTGCAATACCCGCGCGTGATCGACACGAGCGTCGCGTTCATCGGGCAACTGGCCGCCGTCAACGAGGACGCTCAAGACTACCGCCAGTTGGCCTGAGCGCAAGGAAGCAACGTGATAACCGCCCAAGCCTTTTCGAGTATCCGGGGTATCGAGCGCCATGCCTGGAACGACTGTTTTCCCGGTGCCCTGGAGGATTGGGACTATTACGTGGCCGTGGAAAACGCCGCTGTCGATGATTTTCAGTGGCGTTACCTGGCCGTGTTCGACGATCAAACGCTGGTGGCCGTGGCCACCGCGTTCATCACTCATTACCGACTCGACACCACGGTGTCGGGCAGCATCAAGCGCCTGACCGAACGCCTGGCCCGCCTGTGGCCGGGCGCGTTGCGGTTGGGGCTGTATGCCATTGGCTCGCCCGTGGCCGAGCGTTGCGACGCGGGCGTGGCCAGCCACATTGCGGCCCAGCAGCGCCCGGCGCTGCTGGCGCAACTGCTGGCGGCCGCGCGTGACGATGCCGACCGTTTTGGTATCGGCCTGGTGGCGGTCAAGGACGCCCCCACCGGCGACCCGCACTGGGCCGACAGTTGCCGCACGGCGGGTTTTCAGAGCATGCCCGGTTTGCCCACGGGCAGATTGGCGCTGCCCTTTGGTTCGGTGGAGGCTTACCTGGGCTCGCTGGATAAATCCACGCGCAAGGCGTTGCGGCGCAAGCTGCGCACCCCGAACCCGCAGGTGGAGTGGCGGCGCAATATCGACGACGTACTGCCCCAGGTCATGCGTCTCTATGAGGGCACGCGCGAGCAAGCCGATTTGCAGTTTGAACGCCTGCCTGCGCGTTATTTCACCCAAATTCTCGAGCGTCTGGAGGGGCGCGCCGTGTGTGTCCTGTATTGGGTGGACAAGCAACTGGTGGCGTTCAACCTGATGCTGGTGAACGAGGAGCGCTTGATCGATAAATTTTTCGGGCATGACAGCCAGTACCGTCACGCCTACAGTCTGTACTTTCGCAGTTGGTTGACCCATGTGGACTACTGCATCAGGCACGGCATTGGCGTGTATGAATGCGGCCAGTCCGGTTATGCGGACACCTTGCGACTGGGGTGTGAATTCCAGGCCAACAGCCTGTTCTTCCGCCACCGTAGCTGGTGGGTCAACACCGTGCTTAAAGTAGTAAAAGTGTTTTTACGACCGGACCGATCCGACCCTGCCATGGCTGCTGCGATAAGCGAAACCTGATGATCACCAAGACCCGCCCGAAAGCCCGCCCCTTTGCCATCTCGCGCTGGAGCGTCCAGCGCAAGCTGGTGCTGGCCTTCTGGCTAGTCAGCGTCATTCCAACGATGATCGCGGCCGAGCTGGCGGCGACCACGCTGTCGCAGATTTTCGACAGCAACGTGCGGATCTGGCTGCAAGAGTCGACCAAGATCGTCAAGGACGAAATTGGCGACATCCTTCACGACAACGCCCGGATGGCCCAACTGTTTTTGCGCTACACCACGCCACCCTCGTCACGCCTGGCCGCCAAGCATGACCGTCTGACCGCCGACATTGCCGCCGCCACCGACATTGACGTGGTGGCGCTGATCCGCAGCAGCGACCAGAAAATCATGTTCAGCACCGCTGGCGACGAGATCGTCAAGCAAATCAGCCTGGCCAGTAATGCGGTGTTGCAGACCATCCAGGTGGCCGGTGTCAGCACGGGGGTGGTGGTGTCCACGTTTGAAACCACCCAGGACGGTGTCGACTACCAACTGCTGGTGGCCACCTACCTGGACAGCAGTTTCCTGACCAGCGTTGCCGAGGTGCATTCCCTGGACCTGCGCCTTTATTTAGGCAACCCCAGCGGGTTTTCCGAGATTTTCTCGACCCAGCGCTTTGTGGACCACCCCACGCAGGTCCCCAAGGAGGTCGAAGCGGCCTTGCGCAGCACCCGCCAGCCCAGCGAGCAGTTCACCCGCAACTACAGCGGCTTGTACTGGCCGATCTTCAATGACGCTGGCGAGTTGCAGGGCGTGATTTTCAGCGGCCTGCTGCGCCATAGCAGCCTGGTGGGGCTGGTGAACCAGAGCAATCTGTTCGTGCTGATTTTCGTGCTCAGTTCGGCGTTGTCGCTGGGGGCCGGGGTGCTGGTGTCCCGACGCCTGACCCGGCCGTTGCGCGATTTGTCCCAGGGCGTGAGCGCGGTGATCTCCGGCAATTACCACCACCGTGTGACGGTGAGCGGAGGCGACGAGCTGGCGCAATTGAGCAGTACGTTCAACCACATGACTGAACGCCTGGGCGAGTTGCATCACCTGGAAGCGCAACTGCGCCGCCGCGACCGCCTGCATGCGGTGGGTGAAGTCGCCATGGGCCTGGCCCACGAGATCCGCAACCCGCTGGGCATCATCAAGACCGCCACGCAGCTGTTGCACCGCCGCGCCGACCTTGCGCAAAACGACAAGCGCCACCTGGAGTACGTGATCAGCGAGGTCAGCCGCATCAACGACCTGATCACCGAATTCCTCGATTTTGCCAAGCCCAGCGCGCCGCTGCGCACCCAGCAGCCGGTGCGGCCGCTGGTGGAGGAAATCCTCGGGTTTTGCGGCCCGCAACTGTGTACCCACAATATTGATGCACACATCGATGACCAGGCTCCTGGCGCAACGATCTACGCCGATGCCAAGCAGCTTCGGCAGGCGTGCCTCAACCTGATTCTCAATGCCATCGACGCCATGCCCGGCGGCGGGCGCCTGACCCTGGGCATCCAAGCGGTGGAGCCCTACACCCTGATCAGCATCGCCGACACGGGGCAGGGCATCGCCGCAGACATGATCGAGCGGATCTTCACGCCATTCGTCACCACCAAGGCGTCGGGCACGGGCCTGGGGCTGGCCAAAGTGTTCTCGATCATGGAGAGTCACGACGGCAGCATTGAATGTGTCAGCGAGAAAGATGCCGGCGCCACCTTCAGCCTGTACATTCCGGCCCACGGTGAGGACGACGGCGATGATGAGGAAGGTCATGACGCATAACGTATTGGTGGTCGACGACGAGCCCAAACTGTGCGATTTGCTGGCGTCGGCGTTGAGTCAGGCCCACATTCGGGTGTTCACCGCCGGGGACGGCTTGCAGGCACTCAAGGTGCTGGAGCAGGAAGACATCGATCTGCTGATCAGCGACTGGCGCATGCCCGGCATGGACGGGCCCACCTTGCTGGCCGAAGTCAAAGTGCGCTATCCCCAGGTCCCGGTGATCGTGATGACGGCCTACAGCACGGTGAAAAACGCCGTGCAGTCGATGCGCAACGGTGCGTACGACTACATCGCCAAGCCCTTTGATATCGACGAGCTGGACATCACGGTGGCCAAGGCGCTGCAGTTTCGTGACATCCTGCGCGACAACGCGCGTCTGCGCGCCGAACTCGACGAGCACGCCCAATTCGACAGCCTGGTGGGCGACAGCCCGGCCTTTCGCCAGGTGTTGCAGGCAGTGGAGGCGGTGCGCGACAGCAGCGCTACCATTTTGCTGACTGGCGAGAGCGGCACCGGCAAGGAAATGGTCGCCCGCGCCATCCACAAACACGGCAACCGCGCCGACAAACCGTTTGTGGCCGTCAACTGCGCGGCGATCCCCGAGGGCCTGCTGGAAAGCGAAATGTTCGGCCATCGCAAGGGCGCCTTTACCGGGGCCGTGTCGGATCGCATCGGGCGTTTTCAACAGGCGGACCAGGGCACCTTGTTTCTGGACGAAGTGGGCGATATGCCGCTGGCGTTGCAGGCCAAGATCCTGCGCGCCTTGCAAGAGCGCGTGATCGAGCCGGTGGGCGACCCGCGTGAGCGCAGGGTGGACGTGCGGGTGATTGCCGCCACCAACAAAAACCTGCTGGAAGCGGTGGCCAACAAAGAGTTTCGCGAAGACCTTTATTACCGCCTCAACGTGTTCCCGATCCCGCTGCCGGCCTTGCGCGAGCGCGTCGAGGATATCGCGCCGCTGGCCAGGCATTTTGCCCAGGCCCTGAGCGACACGGCGGGCAAGCGCATCACCGGCTTCAGCCCCGAGGCGTTGCAGGCGATGGCGGCGTATGCATGGCCGGGCAATATCCGAGAGCTGCAAAACTGCGTGGAGCGGGCCACCATCGTGGCGGCCAGTTCGGTGATCGAAGACATCGATTTGCCCGCTTACCTGTTTGCGTCCAAGCCTGAAGACCGCGACGTGACGGCCGCGTTCAGCGAAAACCCGGCAGTGCCCCAAGACCTGGATGCGGCGCTGGCCGAGGTGGAGAAAGCCTACATCACCGCCGCCTTGCAGGAGAGCAACGGGGTGCAGGCCGCGGCGGCGCAGAAGATCGGGATCTCGGAGCGCAGCTTTTGGTATCGGTTGAAGAAGCTCGGGATCCAGGTGGAAAAAATCATCCGCTAGACCCGCTCACTGGCGCGGGCGTCAGCTGTGCAGGCGTACCCAGACGCTGACCAGAACGGTGGCGGCGATGAGCCAGGCGACGGCGGCCACCGCCAGCGAAGCTTCCAGGCGCAGGCGGTCGACCATCACGTACAAGGTCGCCAGGTACACAAAGTATGGAATGATCGACCACATCCCGAACACGATGGTGGTCTTCAGGTCTTCTACCGAGCGGCCCTTGCCGACGATGTAATGGGCAATCAGCGCAAAGGTGGGAAACAGCGGCACCAGCCCTGCGATGTAATAGTTTTTGGTCTTGGCCAACATGGCCAGGATCAGCACCACCGCCGCGCCGATGGCGGCCTTGAGTATCAAGTCCACAGCGGGCTCCTCAGTGGCTCAAACCGTATTTTTTGACCTTGTCGAACAGCGTGGTCTTGGCCATGCCCAGTTCCTGGCTGGCCTGGGTCAGGTTGCCGCCGCTGCGCTGCAAGGCGTCGTTGAGCAGGTTGCGTTCAAAGGCTTCCACCGCTTCGGTAAAGGCCAGGCCGTGGTTGCTGCCCCCGGCGCCGGTTTTCTTGAACGCCGGCAGGCCCAGGGCGAAGCGTTCGGCGACGTTGCGCAGCTCACGCACGTTGCCCGGCCAGTCGTGGCTCATGAGGCTGGAGACGGTCTGGTTGTCCAGCTCCGGCGCGGTGCGGTCAAAGCGCAGTGATGACTGCTGCAGGAAATGCTCGAACAGCTGCAGGATGTCTTCGCGGCGCTCGCGCAGCGGCGGCAGTTCCAGGGTGACGACGTTGAGGCGGTAATACAGGTCGCTGCGAAACTGGTTGGCGCGGCCCAGCTCGTCCAGGTCCGATTTGGTGGCGGCGATCACCCGGCAATCCACCGCCACGCTCTGGTTGGAGCCCAGGCGCTCCAGGGTGCGCTCCTGCAACACCCGCAGCAGTTTAATCTGCAGGTTCATGGGCATGCTTTCCACTTCGTCGAGAAACAGCGTGCCTTCGTGGGCATGCTCGATCTTGCCGATGCGGCGTTTGCCCGCGCCGGTAAACGCGTTGGCTTCATGGCCGAAGATTTCGCTTTCAAACAGGTTTTCTGGCAGGCCGCCGCAGTTGAGTGCGACGAACTGGTGGGACTGGCGGCGGCTGAAGTCGTGCAGGCAGCGGGCGACCAGTTCCTTGCCGGTGCCGGTTTCGCCTTCGATCAGCACATTGGCCGAGGTGTCGGCGACGTTGGCGATCAGTTCGCGCAGGTTTTGCATGGCTGGCGAGCGGCCGATGATGCGGCCTTCCAGCGAGTTGCGCTCGGCCAGTTGTCGGCGCAACGCCCAGACTTCCCGCGCCAGCGCGCGCTGTTCCAGGGCGCGGCGGACCACGTCGACCAGGCGTTCGGGGGAGAAGGGTTTTTCCATGAAGTCATAGGCGCCGCTGCGCATCGCGCCCACGGCCATGGAAATATCCCCGTGGCCAGTGATCAGCACCACCGGCAGGCTTTTATCCAGGGCCTTGAGGCGGGTGAGCAGTTCCAGGCCGTCGATGCCCGGCAGGCGGATATCGCTGATGACGATCCCGGCGAAGTGTTCGCCGACGCGGGTCAGCGCCTCTTCGGCGCTGCCCACGCCGACGCTGTGGATATCTTCCAGGGCCAGCGCCTGTTGGCAGCCGAGCAGCACATGGGGGTCGTCTTCGACGATCAGGACGGTCAGGTCGTTATTCATTTTGACTCAGCGTGATGAAGGCCAGCCAACGGCAAGCACAGGACAAAGGCAGTACCCCCGGTGGCGGGGTGTTCCACGGCAAGGTTGCCGCCGGTCGCGGCCGCGAGGCTGGCCGACAGCGTCAGGCCCAGCCCCAGGCCCTGTTCACCGGGCTTGGTGGTAAAGAACGGTTCGAACAGGTGCTTGCGTGTCTGGGCGTCGATCCCGTGGCCGTTGTCGCGCACGCGCAGGCGGTATTTGTCCTCGACCGTCTCGCCTTCCAGCCACAGCTGGGGCGCAGGTTGGGCCTGCATGGCGTCCAGGGCGTTGCCGATCAGGTTCACCAGGATCTGTTCGAGGCGGGTCTGGTCGATCTGCAACTGCACGCTGGTGAATTGCCGGTGCAGGCTCAGCGGCAGGCTCTCCACGCGGCTGGCGAGCACTTGCAGCGCGGCGTCCACGGCCTTGCCCAGGCTGGCTTCGCCGTGATCGTCACCGCGCCGGGCAAAGGAGCGCAGGCTGGCGGTGATGCGGCCCATGCGGTCGATCAGGTCGTTGATGGTCTTGAGGTTGGCGCTGGCGGTGTCCAGCGCGCCGCGCTCCAGAAAGCGCACGGTGTTGCCCGACAGGGTGCGCAGGGCGGCCAGCGGCTGGTTCAGCTCGTGGGCGATGCTGGTGGACATCTGGCCGATGGCCGCCAGTTTGCCGGCCTGGATCAGTTCATCCTGGGCGCGGCGCAGGGTTTCTTCGGCCTGGCGCCGTTCGCGGATCTGGCCCTTGAGGCGTTCGTTGCTGGCGCGCAGGTCGCTGGTGCGTTCGGCAATGCGCAGTTCCAGCTGGTTGTTGGCTTCCTGCAGGGCTTCGCGCGCGGCCAGGCGGGTGGCGATGACTTTGCGCCGCTCGTTCCAGGCGATCAGCAAAAAGGCGACCAGGCCAAACACCACCGCCACCAGAATGCCCTGGCTGACGGCCGCCTGGCGCAGGTCGTTGAGCGGGGTGAGCAGGGTGAAGTTCCACGGCGTGTCGCTCAAGGGGCGCGTCTGGGCCAGGTAGGTGACTTCCTTTTCGTCCGCCACCACTTCGCTGTTGGCCGGGAAGGTGAGCTTCTCTGAGGTTTCGTTGAGGCGCTCGCGGTCCAGTGGTTGCAGTTCGTTGAGGGTCGCCCAGTAGTATTGCAGGCTGTGGGCCAGGCGGTCCTTGGTGTCGTCGCTCAAGGGGCGCACGGCCTTGAGGCGCCGCGCCGGGTCGCTGGAGAGGATGATGATGCCGTTCTCGTCGCTGACGAACGCTTCCAGGCGCGCCCGTTGCCAGCGCTCTTCCAGGGCTTCCAGGCGGACCTTGACCACGGCCACGCCGATGATCTTGCCGTGTTCTTCCAGGCCATGGGCCAGGTAATAGCCGGGCTCGCCGTTGGTGCTGCCAATGCCGTAGAACCGCCCCGGCTGGCCGCGTACGGCGCTCTGGAAATAGGCGCGAAAGGACAGGTCTTCGCCCTGGTAACTGTCGGCATCGCGCCAGTTACTGGTGGCCAGCACGCGGCCGGTGGTGTCCATCACGTAAATGGCCCGGCTACGGCTACGCCGGTTCAGGCCTTCAAGGTATTCGTTGACCGTTTTACGGGTGTCGAAGTTGGGGTCGGCCAGCAGCGCTGAAACGCTGGACTCAAGCTCCAGCAGGCTGGGCAGGTAGGTGTATTTGCTGATCTCGCTTTCGACGGTGCGGGCGTGCAGTTCCAGCTGGCGCTCGCCGTTCTCGCCCAGGGTGCGGATGCCGTAGTACTCGCTGATCCAGAAGCCGATGTAACCCAGGCCGATCATCAGCAGCATGATCAGCGGCGGTAGGAACAATTGGCGAATCAGACGAGGCTTCACGGCAAGTGATGGCGGCGGGTCGCGATAGAGGTCGGGGTCGCATTTCATCACAGATGCCTTGGGTCAACCAGTGCAGGGGCAAGCCTGGTCATCACTGCCAGGCTTGCCCGCTACGCATGCAGCGTTGTGCTGCTTAGTGCTGCAGGATTTTCTCGAGGAAGTGCTGGGCGCGTTCGGAGCGGGCGCTGATGTCGCCGAAGAACTCCTCTTTCGGGCAGTCTTCGATGATCTTGCCCGCGTCCATGAAGATCACGCGGTCGGCCACTTTACGGGCAAAGCCCATTTCGTGGGTCACGCACATCATGGTCATGCCTTCGTGGGCCAGTTGCACCATCACGTCGAGCACTTCGTTGACCATTTCCGGGTCTAGGGCCGAAGTGGGTTCGTCGAACAGCATGACGATCGGGTCCATGGCCAACGCACGGGCAATGGCGACACGCTGCTGCTGGCCACCGGACAGCTGGCCCGGGTGCTTGTGGGCATGGGCCGACAGGCCGACGCGGTCGAGCAATTGCAGGCCTTTTTTGGTGGCCTCTTCCTTGCTGCGGCCCAGCACCTTGATCTGTGCGATGGTCAGGTTTTCGGTGATGGTCAGGTGCGGGAACAGCTCGAAGTGCTGGAACACCATGCCCACGCGCGAGCGCAGTTTGGGCAGGTCTGTCTTGGGGGCGGCGATGGAGGTGCCGTCGACCACGATGTCGCCCTTCTGGAAAGGTTCCAGCGCGTTGACGCACTTGATCAGGGTGGATTTGCCCGAGCCGGACGGCCCGCACACCACGATCACTTCGCCTTTTTTAACCTCGGTGCTGCAGTCGGTGAGCACCTGGAAGTCGCCATACCACTTGTTGATGTTCTTGATAGAGATCATACGGCAAACCTTTTTTGCAGACGCTTGACCAGCAGCGAGGCGGAAAAGCTGATGATGAAGTAGACGACACCGGCGAAGATCAGGAACTCGTTGGAGCGGCCGATGATGTCGCCGTTGGAGCGGGCGGAGTTGAGGAAGTCCACCAGGCCCACGGTGTAGACCAGCGAGGTGTCCTGGAACAGGATGATCGACTGTTGCAGCAGCAACGGGGTCATCTTGCGAAACGCCTGCGGCAGGATGATCAGGCGCATGGTCTGGCCATAGGTCATGCCCATCGCCTGGGCGGCGCCCATCTGGCCCTTGGGAATCGACTGCACACCGGCCCGCACGATTTCGCAGAAGTACGCGGCTTCAAACATCATGAAGGCCACGACGCAGGAGGTGAATGCACCGATGGGGGTGTCTTCGCCGGTGATCCAGCGCAACACGAACGGCACCGCCAGGTAGAACCAGGTGATCACCAGCAGCAGTGGGATCGAGCGGAAGTAGTTCACGTAGGCGCCGGCCAGGCGGGCCGCCAGTTTGTTGGACGACAGGCGCATGAGCGCCAGGACCGTCCCCAAGGCGATGCCGCCCACGACGCCCATGATCATCAGTTGCAAGGTCATGAGCATGCCGTTCCACAGGCCTGGCATGGCGGGAATGATGCCGCTGAAATCGAAGTCCATTATTTACCCCCCACGGAGATCAGGCCGGGCACCGCGACTTTCTTCTCGACCAGGCGCATCAGCAGCATCAGGCTCATGTTCAGGGTGAAGTAGATCAGCGTGGCCAGGGTGAAGGCTTCAAACAGGTTGGCCGAGAACTCGGCGGTCTGTTTGGTCTGTGCCAGCAGTTCCATCAAGCCGATCAGGGACGCCACGGAGGAGTTCTTGAACACGTTGAGGAATTCGGAGGTGAGCGGCGGAATGATGATGCGGTAGGCCTGGGGCAGCAGCACGTTCCAGTAGATCTGCGGCAGCTTGAAGCCCATGGCGCGTGCGGCGGATTCCTGGCCGCGCGGGAGCGCCTGGATACCGGTGCGCACTTGTTCGCACACACGGGCTGCGGTGAACAGGCCCAGGCACACGACAACGCTCAGGTAGGCCGAGGTGGTCGGGTTGAGGTCTTGTTTGTACCAGTCCTGCAGGTTTTGCGGCAGCAGGTCGGGCACCAGAAAGTACCAAATGAACAGCTGAACCAGCAGCGGTACGTTACGAAACAGTTCCACGTAGCAGGTCGCGATGCCCGATACGATGCGGTTTGGCACGGTGCGCATGACCCCCAGAATGGAGCCCAGCAACAAGGCGATAATCCATGCCACGACAGCGATGGCGATGGTCCAGCCCAGACCGGCGATGTACCAGTCGAGATAAGTCTCGCTGCCAACGCCGGTGGACTTGAAGAACACGCCCCAGTCCCAGTTGTAATTCATTAGGGTCTCCCCTCGAGATCGATCGATGTACAAGCACCCGCTTGGGGAAGATCCTTTCCCGCCTGGCGGTGAACGCCAGGCACACGCGATCGGCTCGAAAACCGCCAGGTCGAGTGTTCCAAATTAAAGCCAGCAGGTAGTAACAGACGCTTGAGGGAGGGTGGGCTCCCTCAAGCTATTTAAGGTTAGCCAGAAATCAGATTTTTACGTCAGGCGCCGGCTTGTCGCTTGGGTTAGCGATCAGGTCCTTCACCTTGTCGCTCATCGGGAAGTTCAGGTTCAGGCCTTTAGGTGGAACCGGGCTTTCGAACCACTTGCTGTAGATCTTGTTGATTTCGCCGGATTTGTAGAGGGCGACGATGGCGTCATCTACAGCCTTCTTGAAGGCTGGGTCGTCTTTGCGAACCATGCACGCGTAGGCTTCAAAGGACTGTGGAGTGCCGGTGATGACCCAGTCGTCCGGCTTCTTGGCCTTGGCTTCTTCACCTGCCAGCAGGGCGTCGTCCATCATGAAGGCCACAGCGCGGCCGCTTTCGAGCATCTGGAAGGATTCACCGTGGTCCTTGGCAGAGATGACGTTCATGCCCATCTGCTTGTCGGCGTTCATCGCTTTGATGATGCGCTCGGAGGTGGTGCCAGCGGTGGTCACGACGTTTTTGCCTTTAAGGTCGGCAAAGTCGCTGTAGGTCGGTTTGCCGTCCTTGTCTTTCTTGACCAGCAGGCGCGTGCCGATTTCGAAGATGTTGACGGTGAAGTCGACTTGCTGGGCGCGTTCGGCGTTGTTGGTGGTGGAGCCGCACTCGATGTCCGCGGTGCCGTTCTGGATCAGCGGGATACGGGTCTGCGAAGTCACCAGGTTGTACTTGGTCTTCAGGTCGGGCTTGTTCAGGTCTTTTTTCAGGGCTTCAACGATTGCCAGCTGAATGTCGTGGGAGTAGCCCACAGGTTTGCCCGAACCGTCCGCAATGTAGGAAAACGGAATGGAGCTGTCGCGGTGAGCGAGGGTGATAGTGCCGGAGTCGTTGATTTTCTTCAGTGTGCCGGTGAGTTCGGCGGCGAAAACTGGAGTGCTGATCAGAGCAGCAGCGATAGCTGCGCCCAGGATATGGGGAACGATGCGCATCAATACTTCCTCGACATTTGTTTTTTTTATGAAGCCGGCTAGACGGCTCTCTTTTGTACAACGAATGTCCCCGGCGGCTCCTGAGGCGCCCGGGCAATCGACATCGAGTGTAGAGCATGAGTCATGCCATACCTGTTATAAAAGGTTAACTATATGATTTGTAAAGTTATTAATTTTATGTGAAGGGAAATTTTCAGCTATCGGGTCCGGCAAACCGAATGGACCCCACCCCTGCGTTCGGAAAACCGAATGCCACCGGCCCCATAAAAAATCTATGGTCACCCCCATTTTTGCAATACTGATTAACGGTTGGTGTGGTTGGCTTGCTTAAATCTATCCGGCGTCTGTTTGGGGCATGCCCCAGCGC
>NZ_JBSVWN010000051.1:0-47345 GCF_054071325.1 Pseudomonas sp. SDO5215_S409
TTTTTCATGAAGATCAAGAATGACTTTCCCGGTAATCCGTGAAGAACCTTTTTTTACGCCTGTCGCTTTCACGCCGCCGTTTCGACATACAAGTCCAGCACACTCACCCCGGTCAGCCCATCCAGCTCCGGCAGGTCGGCATGCTGATGCCCGCCGAGGGCGCAATACACCAGCCAGTGGCGGTCTTGCACGTTGAACGCCAGGGCGCCGACCAAGGCTTCCTGCTCGTCACTGGGGGCAATCAGATACAGCCGATCCTGGTTTTGCGCGTGCAACATGACAAGCTCCCGGGCTTTTGAAGGGCAACAGCGTGGCTTGTTAAGGTGACGTTCAGGTGACGCTGTAAATTACTGGATACATTAAGCCCACATGGGGAAAGGAGCTTTCAGGCGCAAGCGGCGCATATCATTCAGGTTTGTATCTGAACAGATACCAAAACACTGCTACGCCGAGGTTTGCGATGTCGCTGCCTGCCGTTTTAACCAATGCCCTTGCCCTGACGGTCGCTTGCGCCGGTGCCGGGCTTCTGTTCGTTACCCGCCTGCGTGAACGCCGC
Organism: Pseudomonas sp. SDO5215_S409; assembly: GCF_054071325.1. Lineage (NCBI taxonomy): Bacteria > Pseudomonadati > Pseudomonadota > Gammaproteobacteria > Pseudomonadales > Pseudomonadaceae > Pseudomonas > Pseudomonas sp. SDO5215_S409. The sequence goes on from NZ_JBSVWN010000051.1 coordinate 557, forward strand.
GCCCTGGATCACCTGGCCACGCAAAGCGAGGGGCGGGCGATCGACCAGCCGATGTTGTTTCTGGATGTGCGCACCGAGCGGCGGCTGCGTCAGGTCTATCGACTGGGGTATGTGTGCCTGGGCGCTGCGCTGCTGGCGTCGTGGCTTAGCACGCACCTCTAGGCGCTCCGAAAACAAAAGTGGGAACGGGCTGACGGCCTGTTCCCACTTTTTGTTGCAGCTGGCGGGTTACAGCGCGATGCCGGCCCGGGTGCGGTACTGATTTTTCACCGGCGTGGCGTACTGCAACACCAGGTACGGCCGGTGCTCTGCCGGGCAGGCCGCCAACCGGCGCTCCCACTCCGCTTTTGCTTTCGCCAGTTCATCGGCCGGGAACACCTGGGCTGCGGCGGGCACTGGCAAGTGCGGGTCAGCGTCGGCCCACTGGGCATAGGCCAGGTAATGCACCGGGAACAGCCGGTAACCGCCCAGAATCTGCCGGTCCATTTCAATTGCCAATTGCTTGGTGTCTTCAAACGGCTGGGTAATCGGCGGCGCGAAGTTGATGTGCACCCGGCCCTTGTAGCCGGTAATGCCCAGGGCAATGCTGACGTCGTCCTCACCCTTGGCCTTGCTGTAGGTGCCGGTGGTGGCGCGGATGTACAGCTCGCGCGCCTTGGCCTGGTCGCACGGGTCGTATTCGTAGCTGATGGACACCGGCGTCAGGTGCAGCGATTGGATCACCTCGGCGAACGGCTCTTCCTTGCGGCTCATATGGAACATCTTGAGGATCGCCGACTCGGTACGGTCGTCGCCGTCCTTGGCGCGGCCTTCGGCCTGGGCGATCCAGATCGACTGGCAGTCGGTGCGGATCGAGTGGTTGATATAGGCCGACAGCAGTTGATACGCCGCCATCTTTTCTCTGCGCCCGGTGATCGAGCGGTGCACGATAAAACTCTTGTTCAGGCGCATCAGGTCGCTGACGAACGGTTTTTGCAGCAGGTTGTCACCGATCGCAATGCGCGGCGTTGGCAGGCCTGCGTGATACACCGCGTAGTTGACGAAGGCCGGGTCCATCACGATATCGCGATGGTTGGCCAAAAACAGGTAGGCAACGCCCGACTTCAGTTGCTCGACGCCGGTATAGGTCACGCCGTCTGTCGCCCGATCAATGGTGTGATCGACGTAGGTTTCGACTTTGTCCTGTAGGGTGGCCACGCTGGTAACGTTGGCAAACTCAAGGCGCAGCTTGCGCGCGATCAACGGCTTGAGCAGCCAGCCGAAGGCGCTGGCAAAGCGCGGGAAGCGGAAGTGGGTCAGGATGTCCAGAAAGGCCTTGTCACTGAACAGGCGTGCCAGCACTGCCGGGACTTCGCTGTCGTTGTAAGGTCGGATGGTATCGAATTCGCCCATCATGCTCTCTTGTTAGAAACGGCTAGGGTAAGTAAAGGGTTTGGATCAATAAATAGCAGGGCGCGGCCCGGGCAATCGGCTCGGTCGGAAAATAGCCCTGTCAATAGACCGGCGATTATACGCACAAGTCACTTGGGAGACCGCGATGCTGGAAACCGAGTCTTACGAATGTCCTTATTGTGGTGAGTGGGTCACTGCCGTGCTGGACCTGTCCGGGGGCGACCAGGAATACATAGAAGACTGCCCGGTCTGCTGCCGCCCCATCACGTTCTTGCTGCAAATTCACGACGATGAGTGGATGCTCGAGGTGCGCAGCGAAAACGAATAGAAGAGGCGCCGATGCAGCGAATTTACGAGCCGGAAAACCTGATGGAAGGCGAGTTGCTCCAGCAGATGCTCGCCAGTGAAGGCATCGAGGCGCATCTGGTGGGGCGCGATCTGCTGGGCGGCACCGGCGAGCTGCCGATGTTCGGCCTGTTGGCCTTGGCGGTGCAGAACGACCAGGCGGCCCTCGCGCGCGAGCTGATCACCGCCTATAACGGTGCGCAACCGCTGGCAGGTGACGAACCCGACAGCTTTCCCGGCGTGCTGGTCTGTTAGGCTGTCGGTCGGTTTTCCCAGGAGTCGTGTTGCCCCATGTGTGGACGTTATGCCTTGTTTCGCTGGAACCCCGCGTTTGCGGCCTTGCCGGGGTTTCCGGCCGACCAGCGGGCCCAGTGGAACATTTCTCCGAATGATTCGGTGTTGATCCAGCGCCTCGACAGCGGTCAGCACACCCTGGCTCGCGCCCGCTGGGGCCTGACGCCGCCCTGGTTGACCGACCTGTCCCGCACGCCCGCCCATGCCCGCGCGGAAACCCTGGCGGAACAACCGATGTTTCGTGAAGCGTTTCGCCAGCGCCGTTGCCTGCTGCCCGCCAACGGTTTTTACGAATGGCGTGGCACCCAGCGCAAACGCCCGTATTGGCTGACTCCCGGCGAGGGGTCGACGCTGTTTTTTGCCGCGGTGTGGGAAGCGTACCCGGTGCAGGAACAGGTGTGGTTGAGCACGGCCGTGGTCACCCAGCCAGCACAAAGCCAACGGCGGCCGTTAATCTTGGATGCGGCGGGGCAGCAGGCCTGGCTCGACCCCGACACGCCTTTGCCGGTGCTGCAAGGGCTGTTGGCCAGCGAGCCTGCGGCGCTGCGCGAAAGGCTGCTGGCCAATATGGTCAACGACCCCAAACTCAATGGGCCGGAGTGTTTGACGCCGGCTTGAGCAAGGCCTCAGACCTTGAACTGATTGACCAGGCGCCGCTGTTGCTCGGCCAGCTGGGTCAGGTCTGCGCTGGCACTGCTGGATTCCTCGGCGCCGCCCGCCACTTCATTGGCCACTTGGCCAATATTGATCACATTACGGTTGATGTCCTCGGCCACCGCGCTTTGCTCCTCGGCCGCGCTGGCGATCTGGGTGTTCATGTCGTTGATCACCGACACCGCCTGCGTGATCGTCTCCAGCGCCTGCGCGGCCTTGGCGGCGTGTTGCACGCTTTCGTTGGTGCGGTTCTGGTTGTTTTCCATGACCCGAACCACATCGCGCGTGCCTTGTTGCAGTTGCTGGATCATGGTCTGGATTTCTTCGGTGGCCTTCTGGGTTTTTTGCGCCAGGTTGCGCACCTCGTCGGCCACCACGGCAAAACCGCGTCCTTGCTCACCGGCCCGTGCGGCCTCAATGGCGGCATTGAGCGCGAGCAAGTTGGTCTGCTCGGCAATCGCGCGAATGGCCGTAAGGATGGCATTGATGTTCTCGCTGTCCTTGGCCAGGGTTTGCACCGCGCCCATGGCCTTGCCGATTTCCTGGGCCAGGGCACCGATGGCCGCAGACGTGTCGCGCACCACCTGCATGCCCTGGCTCGCGGCCTGGTCGGCGTGGCTGGCCGCCTGCGCCGCCTGGGTCGCGTTGCGGGCCACGTCCTGGGCGGTGGCGGTCATTTCGTGCACCGCGGTGGCGACCTGATCGATTTCGACCATTTGCTTGTGTACGCCCTGATTGGTGCGAATTGCGATGTCGGCCGTGTGCTCCGACGAGTCGCTGACCTTCTGCACCGACGTCACCACCTGCGTGATCATGCCCTGCAGCTTGGCCAAAAACGTGTTGAAGCCGCTGGCGATCGCCCCCAGCTCGTCCGCACGGTCACTGCTCAGGCGGCGCGTCAGGTCGCCTTCGCCCTGGGCGATGTCATTGAGCATGGCCACCATTTGCTTGAGCGGCCGCGCGATGCCGTGGCCCACCAGCCAGATCACCAACAGCCCTACGCCTGCAATCAGCAGGCCGACCATGGTCATGCCGAAGATGTCGGTCTTGCGCTGGGTGTCCAGGTCGCCTTGCAGTTTTTGCAGGTCGGCCATCACCGCGTCCAGCGGCAGTTGCAGCATCAGCGTCCAGCGCGATTCGGCCTGGCCGATGCGAAACGGCAGGAACAGTTCGATATGCCCGTGTTCCCGGTCAATGTCGTAGCGTACTTCGCCAGCGTTCAATTGGCCGAGGTTGGCCAGTTCACTCGGGTCCAGCAGGTCGCTGGCCTTGGCGCCCAGCTTGCTGGCGTCCTTGGTGTAGGCCACCAGGCGGCCGTTGCTGGAAATTAGCGCGAGTTCACCGGCGCCGTTGTACAGGTTCTGGTCGGCCTTGGTGAGCATCTCCTGGATGAAGTCCACCGACAGGTCGGCACCGACAATGCCCTGGAAGGTGCCGTCGATGATGATCGGCTCGATGAACGACGCCAGCATCACCATCGCATTGCCCACTTTGTAAGGGGCCGGGTCGATGGCGCAGGGCTTTTTGCTTTCTTTGGAGCACAGGTAGTACTCGCTGGCCCGCACGCCGGTGGACAGGATGGTCTGGTCACTCACGTCCACCAGTTTGTCCAGACCCAGGCTGCCATCCTGGTTACGGAACCACCAGGGCAGGAAGCGGCCGTCGGCGGCCATGGTGGCGGACTTGCTGCCGGCATAGGCGGCGTCGTTGTGGTCGATGGCGTTCGGCTCCCAGCCGATGTAGGCGCCGAGAATCTTCGGGTTGCGCACCACGGTTTCATGCAGCAGGTTCACCAACTGCTCGCGGCTGACGGCCAGTTGCGGGTTGCCGTTGGCGTCTTTCATGCCCATCAAGGCGTTGGTGGTGGCCAGGCCCTTGGCGGTCACAAGCGGAGCTTCCAGTTCGCGCTGAATCAGCGTGGCCTGGGTTTGGGCAAGGGTGGTGAGGCGTTGCTGGATGATCTGCTCGAATTGCTCGCGGGTGCGTTCTTGCACCATGTCCTGGGTGCGTGCCCCGGCAAACAAGGCGTACAACACCAGCACCGCCACCACGCTCAACACGATGGTCCCGGCCAGGGCCGCGACGGAAAATTGAATCGACTTGAATTTCATGACGGCTCCGGGCACAGGAAATAGTGGCTGCTGTGGTTATCGGCGGCGGGCGAGGAGGGCATGAGGCGCTGGGGGAAAGATGGCTCTAACGAGTCTGTAAATGTCGCAAATAGAACGGTCGCCAAGGCGGGTGTATCTGAAGCGCAACAACCCGCCGCGCGGTGTACCGGCGTCGATACACGCAGCCCCGCAGGCGCCGGTGAGGCACCTGCGGGCCAGGCGCTACAGCCAGCCGCTGCTTTGCATGGCCTTGTACACCGCCACCACGGCAAGGATGAAAAACGCGGTGGCCGCCAACCGGCGGATCAGGGTCAGGGGCAGTTTGTCTGCCGCAAAATTGCCCGCCAGCACCACCGGCACGTTGGCGATCAACATGCCCAGCGTGGTGCCGATAATCACCAGCCAGAGCTCGGGGTATTGCGCCGCCAGCATCACGGTGGCGATCTGGGTCTTGTCGCCGATTTCGGCCAGGAAAAACGCAATCAGCGTGGTCAGGAAGGGCCCGAACTTGCGGGTGGTGCTGGCTTCATCGTCGTCGAGCTTGTCGGGCACCAGCGTCCACAAGGCCGTGGCGCAAAAGCTTGCCGCGAGGATCCAATGCAACAGCGCATCCGAGAAGAAACTGCCAAACCAGGCGCCGACCGCACCGGCTGCGGCGTGGTTGGCCAGGGTCGCGGCAACGATGCCGGCGATGATCGGCCAGGGTTTGCGAAAGCGGGCCGCCAGGATGAGTGCGAGCAGTTGCGTCTTGTCGCCAATTTCGGCCAAGGCAACGATTGCGGTAGGGACGAGCAGGGAATCCAGCATCAGGTAAGTTCCAGGGGCGGGTCGACACGGCTATGACACGTACAGCCTTCCCGCCCCGGGTAAGGTGTGCGTGTCATAGGTCTTGTCAAACCCTGGTCCGTCTGTGCGGACACCTGGGTCGCATGCGCCATGGTCTGCTGACCAAGTATGTTGACGCATGCCGGGCGAGCGTGGCGCTCGCGGGAGACTACTCCCCTAGGACGGAGCGGATTCTGCCTAGGCAAACGCCATTCGGCAAGCGTTCTTTTTTAAAGGCCGGTCAGGGGCGCTTGGCACGGTAAATGCGAAAACCCTGGCCTTCTGCCTTGATCGCGCACACGCCCAAGTGCTCCTCGATCAGCGGTTGGTACTTGAGGAAGCTATTGGCAACCAGGCGAAGTTCTCCGCCTTTTGCCAGGTGTTTCGCTGCTTTTCGCAGCAGGTTCTCGGTGGCGAAATAATCGGTGTGCACGCCCACGTGAAACGGCGGATTGGTCAGGATGGTGTTCAATCCCATGGGGGCCGCATCGATGCCATCGCCGGTCATGACCTCGGCCTCCAGGCCATTGGCAGCCAGGGTCAAACGGCTGCTGGCGGCGGCAAACGCGTCCACATCCAGCATCGTCACCGTGTTGTGCGGGTAGCGACGTTTGACCGCAGCGCCCAGCACGCCCGCGCCGCAACCGAAGTCCAGCAGGTGGCCACTGGGTAGTTTGTCCAGGTGTTGCAGCAGCAGTTCGGTGCCGCGGTCCAGGCGGCCGTGGCTGAACACGCCCGGCAAGCTGACCACTTTGAGCGGGCCCTCGGCCAGCGGAACGTCAAAGACCTGGGCCAGGCTCTCCAGTTGGACCGCCGCGGGGGCGTTGTCCACGGTGACTTGCCACAGCTGGCAGTGGCGCGCGTTGTCGAGCTTGCGTGGCTTGCCCAGCGGGGCCATTTGCTTGGCGCCGCTTTCGATGCCGCCGCGTTTTTCGCCGACCAGGTACAGCGCTTTACCCGGCAAGCGCGCGGCCACGGCGTTGAGCAGGTAATCGGCCAGGTCCTTGGACTTGGGCAGGAAGATCACCGCCGTGTCGAACGCCCGCTCCGGCACGTTCACGCCAAACTGGCTGCGCCCGGCGAAGCGGGCGTCCAGTGCGGCCTGATCGCCAGCGTGCCAGCACCAGCCGTGGGCATCCGGCAGGCGGCCCAGCAGGTCGTCGGCGGGCGGGCCCACCAACAACACATCGCCTTGAAAAAGTTCGGCCTGACGAAGCAGTACTTCACTGCGCGGATCCATGGTCTGCTCCCTTGAAAAGGGGCGCAGTTTATCAACTGACGACGCGCAGTGGAGCCCCGCTGAAAAAGCCCCGGGCGTTTTGTGCCAATTGGCCGACGATGCGCTGGCGTGCCTCGCGGCTGCCCCAGGCGTTGTGCGGCGTGACAATCAGCCGTGGGATGTCGCCCGCCAGCAGCGGGTTGCCCTGCACGGGCGGCTCGACGCTCAGCACATCGGTAGCCGCGCCGCCCAGGTGACCGCTGCGCAGCGCGTCGGCCAGCGCCTGTTCGTTGATCAACCCGCCGCGCGCCGTGTTGACGATAAACGCGCCGGGCTTGAGCAGTGCCAGTTCGCGGGCGCCGATAAAGTCCCGGGTGTGCTCGTTGAGTGGGCAGTGCAGGGTCAGTGCGTCCACTTGCGGCAACAGTTGATCCAGCGGCACGCGGTCTGCACGGGCTGGGCGGCCGGGGAGGGCGCCGAGCACCACGCGCATGCCAAAAGCTTCGGCCAGGCGCGCCACCGCGCCGCCCAACTCGCCGTGACCGAGCAGGCCGAGGGTTTTGCCTTCCAGTTCGACGATCGGGTGGTCCAGCAGGCAGAACTGCTTGGCTTGCTGCCAGCGCCCGGCGGCCACGTCTTGTTGATAGTCCTTCAGGCGCGTGGCCAGGTTGAGCAGCAGCATGATCGTGTGCTGCGCCACCGACGGCGTGCCGTAACCCTGGCAGTTGCTCACGGTGATGCCCTGCGCGCGGGCGGCGGCGAGGTCGACGTTATTGGTGCCGGTGGCGCTGATCAGGATCAGTTTCAGGTCGGGGCAGGCGGCCAGGGTTTCAGCGTTCAGCGCGATTTTGTTGCTGATGGCCACTTGAACGCCTTGCAGACGCTCCACCACGTTCTGCGCGGTGGTGTGCTCGAGCAGTTGCAGATCGCTGAAGCTGTTACGCAGCTCGGTGAAGTCAAGGTCCCCGAGGTCGAGGGACGGGTGATCGAGGAAGACGGCGCGGCGATTGTTCGTCATCAACTGTACCTTTTGCGACTGAGTGTGAAGGCGTAATCTGCCGAGCCTATCAGATGAAATAATTAGTTACTTCTTGGAGTGCACATGTACGTCGCCGAGTTTTTGACCGTGGCATTGATTCACCTGTTGGCGGTGGCCAGCCCGGGCCCGGATTTCGCGGTGGTGGTGCGCGAAAGCGTGACCCACGGCCGACGCGCCGGCACCTGGACGGCGTTGGGGGTCGGCTCGGCGATTTTCCTGCATGTGGGCTATTCGTTGCTGGGGATCGGCCTGATCGTTTCCCAGTCCATCGTGCTGTTCAATGCGCTCAAATGGGCTGCCGCTGCGTACCTGTTGTACATCGGCTTCAAAGCCCTGCGCGCCCAGCCGGCCAAGCCTGCAAGTGAGCAGGACGTGCACCGCGAAGTGGGCGAGCGCACCGCCCGTGGTGCGTTTACCGCAGGTTTTGTCACCAACGGCCTGAACCCCAAGGCCACGCTGTTCTTTTTGTCGTTGTTCACCGTGGTGATCAACCCGCACACCCCGCTGGCGATCCAGGCCGGTTATGGGGTGTACCTGGCCGTGGCCACCGCGCTGTGGTTTTGCCTGGTGGCGATGCTGTTCAGCCATCAGCGCGTTCGCGCAGGGTTTGCGCGGATGGGCCACTGGTTCGATCGCACGATGGGCGCGGTGCTGATCGCCATCGGCGTAAAACTGGCCTTCACCAGCATCAAATGACGCGACGCCGGACGCGTCCCCGCGTCCGGTTCCAGGCCGCTTAGTGGCTTAAAGCTAGTATTCACGGGGTGTTACAAATCATTCCTTTGGCTGATTTGGTTGAAACACAAGCGCTCTAAAGTGCCTGTCTATCAGCCAAGACCATGCCGTCAGATAAGGGATTCGTATGTTGCAGACTCGTGTTATCCCGCCCGCCGAAGGCGCTTACCAATACCCGTTGTTGATCAAACGCCTGCTGATGTCCGGGACGCGCTATGAAAAGACCCGGGAAATCGTCTACCGCGACCAGTTGCGCTACACCTATCCCACTCTGATCGAGCGCGTCGCCCGTCTGGCCAATGTGCTCACCGCGGCCGGGGTAAAGGCCGGTGACACGGTGGCGGTGATGGACTGGGACAGCCACCGCTACCTTGAATGCATGTTTGCCATCCCGATGATCGGCGCGGTGATCCACACCATCAACGTGCGCCTGTCGCCGGAACAGATCGTCTACACCATGAACCACGCGCAGGACCGCTTCGTGCTGGTCAACAGCGAGTTCGTGGGGCTGTATCAAGCCATTGCCGGGCACCTGACCACCGTCGAGCACACCTTGCTGCTCACCGATGCACCGGAAAAAACCGCCGAGCTGCCGGGCCTGGTGGGCGAGTATGAAACCCTGCTGGCCGCGGCCAGCCCCCACTACCGCTTTGAAGACTTCGACGAAAACTCCGTCGCCACCACCTTTTACACCACCGGCACCACCGGAAACCCCAAGGGCGTGTACTTCACCCATCGCCAACTGGTGCTGCACACCTTGGGTGTGTCGACGATCATGGGCAGTGTCGACAGCGTTCGCTTGTTGGGCACCAACGACGTGTACATGCCCATCACGCCGATGTTTCACGTACACGCCTGGGGCATCCCGTATGTGGCGACCATGCTCGGGCTCAAGCAGGTCTACCCCGGGCGCTACGACCCCGAGTACCTGGTGGAGCTGTGGCGCAAGGAAAAGGTCACGTTCTCTCACTGCGTGCCGACCATTCTGCAAATGGTGCTCAACGCCAAGGCCGCACAGGGCGTGGATTTTTCCGGCTGGAAAATCGTCATCGGCGGCAGTGCGCTTAACCGTTCGTTGTACGAAGTGTCCAAGGCGCATGGTATTCAATTGACGGCGGCCTACGGCATGTCCGAGACGGGGCCGTTGGTGTCCTGTGCCCACCTCAATGAAGAGTTGCTGGCGGGCACCGAAGACGAGCGCACCACTTACCGCATCAAGGCGGGCGTGCCCGGCCCGCTGGTGGAGGCGGCGATTATCGACGGTGACGGCAACTTCCTGCCCGCCGACGGCGAGTCCCTGGGCGAGCTGGTGCTGCGCGCGCCGTGGCTCAGCGAAGGTTATTTCAACGAACCGCTCAAGGGCGCCGAGCTGTGGGAGGGCGGCTGGATGCACACCGGCGACGTGGCCACCCTGGATGCATTTGGCGTGATCGACATTCGCGACCGCATCAAGGATGTGATCAAGACCGGCGGCGAATGGATCTCGTCGCTGGCACTCGAAGACCTGGTGAGCCGCCACCCGGCGGTACGCGAAGTAGCGGTGGTGGGCATCGCCGACCCACAGTGGGGCGAGCGGCCGTTTGCGTTGCTGGTGGTGCGTGATGGCCATGTGATAGGGGCGCGCGAACTCAAGGAACACCTCAAGCCGTTCGTGGAGTTGGGCCACTTGAGCAAGTGGGCGATTCCAAGCCAGATCGCCGTTGTTACGGAAATTCCCAAGACCAGCGTCGGCAAGCTCGACAAAAAACGTATCCGCACTGACATCCTCCAATGGCAGGCCAACAACAGCACCTTCCTCTCCACCCTCTAAACCCGTTTGCCGTGCTCCCGGGGGCACGGCAAGGCTCTATCACACGCCTTCACTTGTGATTTACCAATTTTCAGCCATCCTTCCCCGCGCCGGCCTTTGTCGGCGTGGCGAAAGGGTTGGGGCAGACGGCTTGGTGATGCAAATCACACTTTAGAGGGATCAAGCACTACCCCCTGCTGGCTATAGTCCTCCCCAGCGTTTTTTCAGGATGCGGCGTTGTAGACCTGGGAGTGAGGTTGCCCGCCCGGCATTGGCAGCGTTGTATGCCTGCCGTTACAAGCCTTCTGAAAAGAGCTCACTGCCATAACAATAATGAACATGGAGTAGCGTCGATGACCTCAATCAACCAGTTCTGGCGCCGGGCACGACTGCCCTTGGCCGTCAGCCTCGCTTCCACGCTCGCAGGGCCGGCATTCGGCGTCAGTTTCAATATCGGTGAAATCGAAGGCAGCTTTGACTCCTCGCTCTCGGTGGGCGCCAGTTGGGGAACCGCCAAGCCCAATCGCGACTTGATCGGTGTGAATAACGGCGGCAAGGGGTTGTCCCAGACCTCCGATGACGGTCACTTGAACTTCAAGCGTGGCGAAACGTTCTCCAAGATCTTCAAGGGCATCCACGACCTGGAGCTCAAGTACGGCGACACCGGTGTTTTCGTGCGCGGCAAGTACTGGTACGACTTTGAACTCAAGGATGAGCACCGCGAGTTCAAGGACATCAGCGACAAAGGCCGCCCGATGGGCGCACGTTCGGCGGGTACGCAGATCCTCGACGCCTTCGTGTACCACAACTACTCGATCGCCGATGCGCCGGGGTCGGTGCGTTTCGGCAAGCAGGTGGTCAGTTGGGGTGAAAGTACGTTTATCGGGGGCGGTATCAACGCCATCAACCCCATCGACGTCGCCGCCTTCCGCCGCCCGGGCGCCGAGATCAAGGAAGGCCTGATTCCGGTCAACATGTTCTACGTGTCCCAGACGCTGACCGACAACCTGTCGGCCGAGGCCTTTTATCAGCTCGACTGGGACAAGACCGTCACTGATAACTGCGGCACGTTCTTCTCCCAGCCCGACGTGGTCACCGGCGGTTGCGACGATAACCTGCGCCTGCTCAGCAAACGCTCGGTCATGGCCGGCGCTGGCGCGCTGCCCGCGCTGGGCCTGTTTGGTGTGAACATCAATGAAGAAGGGGTGTTGGTACAACGCTCCAAAGACCGTGACGCCCGTGATGGCGGCCAGTTCGGTGTGGCGCTGCGCTACAACTTTGAACCGCTGGACACCGAATTCGGCGCCTACTTCATGAACTATCACAGCCGTGCACCGATCTTCAGTGCCACCGGCGCCCCAGGGTCGGTCTACGCGGCCGCCCGTGCCCGCCTGCCGGTCACCCTGCAGCCGCTGGCCGTTGCCGGTAACTCGCGCTACTTCATCGAGTACCCCGAAGACATCCGCCTGTACGGGCTGAGCTTCTCCACCACCTTGCCCACCGGCACCGCGTGGAGTGGCGAGATCAGCTACCGGCCCAACGCGCCGGTGCAGCTCAACACTACGGACATCCTGTATGCCGGTGTGACGCCGCTGACCCCTTACTTCAATGCCTCGCCCCTCAAAGGCACGCCCGGCCAGGACCTGCACGGCTACAACCGCAAGGAAATCACGCAGATCCAGACCACGTTCACGCACTTCTTCGATCAGGTCATGGGCGCGAGCCGCCTAACGCTGGTGGGCGAGGTGGGCCTGACCCACGTGGGTGGGCTCGAAAGCAGCTCCAAGGCCCGCTACGGGCGTGACCCCGTATTTGGTCCGGGCCGCGGCCCGATGTGTGCGGCGCTCAACGGCAGCACCATCCAGGGTGCAGGCCCGGGGGCCGACCGCAGCAACCTGACGTCCAACTGCAACAATGACGGCTTCACCACCGCCAACTCGTGGGGCTACCGCGCCCGGGCGATCTGGGAATACCCGGACGTGTTCGCCGGTGTGAACCTCAAGCCCAACGTGGCCTGGTCGCATGACGTCAGCGGTTACTCGCCAGGCCCTGGCGGCAACTTTGAAGAAGGCCGCAAGGCGGTGAGCCTGGGGCTGGATGCCGAATACCAGAACACCTACACCGCGAGCCTGGCCTACACCAACTTCTTTGGTGGCGACTACAGCACCGTGGATGACCGTGATTTTGTGGCCCTTAGCGTTGGCGTGAACTTCTAAGCACACTGTTTTCAGGAAGAACCAGAACATGAAAATAACTAAAAATCTGTTGCAGGTGGGTGTGCTGGGGCTGTCGCTGATGGCGAGCAGCGTGATGGCGGCGGTCTCGGCCGATGAAGCCGCCAAGCTTGGCACCAGCTTGACGCCGATGGGGGCCGAAATGGCCGGCAATGCCGCTGGCACCATTCCCAAATGGTCGCCATTGCCGACCAACGCAGGTGCGGTGGATGCCCGTGGCTTCCTGGCCAACCCCTACGCCAGCGAGCAACCGCAGTTCACCATCACCGCGCAAAACGTCGAGCAGTACAAAGACAAACTGACGCCGGGCCAGTACGCGATGTTCAAGCGTTACCCCGACACCTTCAAAATGCCGGTCTACCCCTCGCGTCGCGGTGCCACCGTGCCGGCGGAGGTGTTTGCGTCCATCAAGAAAAACGCCACCCACACCAACCTGGTCTCGGGCGGTAACGGCCTGGAAAACTTCGAGACGGCGGTGCCGTTCCCGATCCCCAAAAGCGGCGTGGAGGTGATCTGGAACCACATCACCCGCTATCGCGGCGGCAGTGTGACGCGCCTGGTTACCCAGGCCACGCCGCAAACCAACGGCTCGTTCAGCCTGGTGTATTTCCGCGATCAGTTCGTGTTCCGTGACAAGATGAAGGACTTCGACCCCAAGAACCCGGGCAACGTGTTGTTCTACTTCAAGCAGCAAGTGACCGCGCCAGCTCGCCTGGCGGGGACCGTGCTGCTGGTGCACGAAACCCTGGACCAGGTCAAAGAGCCGCGTTCGGCGTGGGTCTACAACGCCGGTCAGCGCCGCGTGCGCCGGGCGCCGCAAGTGTCCTATGACGGCCCGGGCACCGCGGCCGACGGCCTGCGCACTTCCGACAACTTGGACATGTACAACGGCGCTCCGGACCGCTACGACTGGAAACTGGACGGCAAAAAGGAGCTGTACATCGCCTCCAACAGCTACAAGCTCGACGATCCGAAGCTCAAATATGCCGACATCATCAAGGCTGGCCACATCAACCAAGACCTGACCCGCTACGAGCTGCGCCGGGTCTGGCACGTGGTGGCCACGTTGAAGGAAGGCCAGCGCCATATCTATGCCAAGCGTGACTTCTTCATCGACGAAGACACCTGGCAGGCGGCGGTGATCGACCATTACGACGGTCGTGGCCAACTGTGGCGTGTGGCCGAAGCCCATGCCGAGAACTACTACGACAAACAAGTGCCGTGGTACGCCGTAGAGACGATCTATGACCTGCAGTCCGGCCGCTACCTGGCGCTGGGCATGAAAAACGAAGAGAAGCAGGCGTATGACTTCGGCTTTACCGCCACCACTGCCGACTTCACCCCGGCGGCGCTGCGCCAGGATGGGGTTCGTTAACCTGCCCTCACCGGGGCGCGAGCCCCGCCCAACGCCCCGACTGGTTCGGGGCGTTTTTATGGGTGGCAATAAACATACGGTTGATATCTTTTGTCTTAGTTCTTTTTAAGGCAAATCCTGCAAAGAGCTACACCGGGGCTGCGTTTACCGCTAGTCTGCGGACACCTGCATGCCGACAACAGCCCTCCACAAGAGCCCGGCGATGACTGATCTGTCCCGAATCCAAGGGCCTGCCAGCGCGGTTATTCCGACCCTGGAAGGTCGCTTCTACAGACCCCCTTTGCCCGACGGCCATGTGTTGCGGCCCCGCCTGTGCGAGCGGCTGAGCGAGGGGTTGGGCGGGCGTCTGTTGTTGGTCAGCGCCCCGGCCGGGTTTGGCAAAAGCTCGCTGGCGGTGGAGTTTTGCCAGAGCCTGCCCGCTCACTGGCAGAGCCTGTGGCTGGGTTTGAGCCCACGGGACAGCGACCCGGGGCGGTTCCTGGAGCGCCTGCTCGAGGGCTTGCAGCACTATTTTGCGCAACTGGGCAGCCAGTCCCTGGGCCTGTTGAAAATGCGTCAGCGCCACCAGCCGTTCGCGTTTGAAGAGTGGCTGGACGGCTTGCTGGATGAGCTCACGTTGCACCTGTCCACCCAGGCGCCCTTGCTGCTGGTGCTGGACGACTATCACTTGGCTCAGGGCCCGGTGCTGGACCGTTGCCTGCAATTTTTCCTCAACCATTTGCCCGATGGCCTGCTGGTGTTGGTCACCAGTCGCCAACGCCCCGACTGGCACCTTGCGCGCTTGCGCCTGTCCCGGCACCTGCTGGAATTGCACGAGCACGATCTGCGGCTGACCCATGCCGAATCCCTGGCCTTGCTGGATCGCCACAGCAGCGCCTTGCGCGGCGAAGCGCTGGACACTTTGATCCGGCGCAGCGAAGGCTGGGTGGCGGGCTTGCGCTTCTGGCTGCTGGCGGCCTCCGAAGCGGGCAATCAGGGCGCCATGCCCCAGGCCTTGCACGGTGGGGAAGGGCTGATTCGCGACTATCTGCTCGAAGAAGTCATCGACTGCCTGCCACCGGATGTCCAGGCCTTCCTCTACGACACCGCGCCGCAGGAGCGTTTTTGCAGCGAACTGTGTGACGCCCTGCGCGAGGCCAATGACAGCGCCGACATTTTGCGTTACCTGCAAGCCCATCAAGTGTTTCTGGTGCCGTTGGACGATCAGGGCCATTGGTATCGTTATCACCACCTGTTTTCCGATTTATTGCGCACTCGCCGCGCCAGCAATTCGGTGCTGCCGACCGCCAGCTTGCACCTGCGGGCGTGCCGCTGGTTCAACGCCCAGGGGTTGATCGATGAGGCGGTGGAACAAGCACTGCGTGCCGGCCATCTGGACGTGGCGGCGAACCTGGTGCAGAACCTGTCCGAGGAGCAACTGCTGGCCGAGCAGAACGTGGGCATGCTGCTGCGCTGGAAAATGGACCTGCCCGACAGTTTGCTGATGAGCTCGCCACGGCTGATCGTGCTCTACAGTTGGGCGCTGGGCCTGGCGTGCCAACTGGACGCGGCGCAGGAACTGGCCAGCCACCTCAGCCGCTTTTTGCCCGCGCCGTCGGCCACTGCGCAACGGTCGATGCTGGCCCAGTGGCTGGCGCTGAGCGGGATCATCGCGCGCGGGCGTGGCCATCGCGAATTGACCCACCTGTATTGCAGCGAAGCCTTGGAAAGCCTGCCGCCGCGCCGCTATGGGCAACGGTTGATGTGCCTGTCGACCTTGTCGAACCTGGCGATTGTCGACGCCGATCTGTGGCGTGCACGGGGCTTGAACCGCGAGTCCCTGGAGTTGGCGCAACGGGTCGGCAACCCCTTGTTTGAAGCCCTGGCCCACTACGACCGGGCGCGGGTGCTACAGGCACGTGGTGAAATCCTGCGTGCACTGGAAGAAGTGCGCCAGGGGCTGCAACGCTTGCAGGGCTTGCCCGCCCAGCGGTTGTACGCCGTGCGCGCGCGCTTGTATTTGTACGAAGGGTTTTTACTGCTCACCCGGTGCCAGTCCGAAACCGGCCTGGCCCGCTTGCGCGCGGGGCTTGGCGAGGCGCGGGCCTGCCGTGATATCAGCGTGTTGATCGGCCACTGCGTGATTGCCCATTTCGAGGGCCTGCGTGGCGATTTTCCTACGGCCTTCGCCGAACTGGCGGAAGCCGAGCGCTTGATGCACATCTGGGACGTACCGCCGATTTTTTACCTGGCGATGATCACCCTGGTCAAATGCGAGCTCTGGCTGGCCCAAGGCCGCACCGACCTGGCGGACGCCTGGCTGGTACGCCTGGGGCAAACCTACATCGGCGACCAGGCGGCCGCGGCGCCGGAGTTTCACCCGCACCTGCCGCAACACATCGAACTGCAACAGGCGGCGCTGGATGCCATTCGCCATCAGCCCGACGCCGCCTTGCAACGGCTGGAGGCCGTGGCCTGCCAGGCCCATGACAGCGGCCGGCAGATGATCCGACTCATGGCCCTGACCCAACAAACACGACTCTTGCTCGACGGCGGGCAGCCGGCCCGCGCCTGCGCCGTGTTTGCCCGCGCCCTCGAGGCCGCGGCGGGCGGCGCGCTGCAACCCTTTGCGCCGTTGCTGGAGCGTTACCCCGACTGGACGCGCGAACAGTTGGCCCGTGAGCCACATGACGGGCTGAGCCAAAGCCTGCTGGCCCTGTTGCCGCAAAAGGTGGCCGTGGAACCATCACCCGCCTGCGAAGCCTTGAGCACCCGTGAACTGGCGGTACTGCAGTTGATTGCCCAAGGGTGTTCAAACCAGCAAATCAGCAACCAGCTGTTTATTTCCCTGCACACCGTCAAGACCCACGCCAGCCACATCAACAGCAAGCTGGGGGTGGAACGTCGGACCCAGGCCGTGGCGCGGGCTCAGGAAATGGGGTTGCTGGGGTAGGCAGCGGGCGATTGTGTGACAGAATCCACGGCATTACCGATTGCCGAGCCTGCCTGATGTCACACGTGCCAACGCTTATTCGCGAAACTTTCCCGGTTGGGCCGTTGCAGTGCAACTTCAATCGAAAAAATCTTTTAGGTAGCTAATTTTCTAAGTATTTATATTTTTTTCTTTTAAAAAAGGTTTGTATTGTTGCGTTGTGCGGCACATTTGAGCGCTCGATTTTAGTGTAAAGCACTTTGAGTGTGCCAGAATTGTGCCGAGCTCTTCAGCTAAAATGGCGGAGGTAAGGGTTTTTTTGGGGGCGAGGGTTTGATGCTAAACGTGCTGTTGGTCCGGCAGTCACCATAACGGCCATCTGGCTAGGCTAGAGATACTCATGTAGGCGATCGAAAGTACGTGGGAGAGGCCAAGTGGAGTTGAAAAGGGAGCTTGGCTAGTTTTTTATGACATCTAAGGATAGTGATGCCTAAATCTACCAGTTTCATCTGTGAAAGATCTGCTGAATACGCAATAATTCCAGAGCTCGTCAGGAAGTTGAAAGAGAGATTTTCTTCCGTAACCCCAGTCTACCCGTGGATGACGCGGGAGGGTTCGGGTATCTCAAAGGAACTGCATATAGGATGCCTGTTTAAGGTTTTAGGTCTTTACGCAAGACGGCCAAAGTTAATGTCATTTAGTGATAGTTCAATACAGGTAAAGTTTAACGAAGGTATTATTCTTGGTGCGGCTGCGGGGCGAGAGTTGGGGATTCCAATGATTGCAGGCTGTCCTTTGGCAAGGAATTTTTTAGAGCTTGGAAGCTGTAATAGTTTTCTCTGGGCGGATCTGAAAAAGTTTTCATCGGATGAAGTAGATTTGAATGTTGTAGTTGACGCGTCCTTGGATTATAGGCGGCTATATGAACGTTATTTGATAACGGACTTGGATGATGTGCTCAGTATTGTTGAGTTTGAGGCAAGATATATTGATGTGAGGGATCTAATAGATTTTGTGAGAAAAATAACTATGTCTGGGAAGGGGTATGGTGAATATCACCCATTTGCGTATATGGGTGGATATAAGGCTGTGTATATTTTATTAGCCAATCCATAGTGGTAGTGATTTTTTCAATTTTTAAAAGAGTTTAATCCGGTTCCCGATGGACATCTACAGAAACGCGATTGATTCTATATAATGCGACATTTCCTCCAGTTGCCTTTGCTGGGTTAAAAAGTGCCAAATTCATTCCGTCGCTGACAGAGCTACGATATACGACTCCATCGTAACCGCTTTTCTTTATGAATTCACATAAGTATTGACTGGGTACATAGTCAATAGCTGCCCCTTGGGGTAATACAGGTCTCGTAAGTTCTTCCCCGAGGCGTTCTAGAAAAGGAATATCTGCACGTAGCTGGCCAATCGCACCAGCGTCACCCAACAGGAATGGAGATACAAGCTTCCTGGGATTTCGAAGATCAACTGCACGCAGCTGGGTTGCAATCGTGAACTCCGCTACGCAAGCAACTTCACCGGTATGAGGACGCACCTCTGAGGCGGCAGTGTCTGGTTGCGAACCGACATATAGGTAAGGTATGCCAGGTGGATTCGCGCGCCCATGTGATGCTAAACGTTTTGGAGGCGGTCCCATGTCTTTGATTTCATACGTCGTATCGCCGGTGCGGATTCGAGCTCGATACCATAGGTTCGGTAGATCATCAGCGGGTAGATGATCTAGTAGTTCTTTGAAGCGATCCGTGTCTAGAGGTTCATCCAAGAAGTAGCGATTCTTATACATCAATTCGTCGCGTAAAGTTTCCCATCTAACAAGAACTTCGCTTTTATATTTTTCTGAGGGGGAAAAATTTTTACGGACAATATCCCCATCATCTAGAACCTCTCCGAGTAGCTCCTTGGCATGTGCGATATCCATCTTGGGATGTGAGAAAAGCTGCCAGTCTTCTTTCATCCATTCAACTAGAGACTTGCCATTTGTGTCTGGTTCATAAATGCTAATTAAAAGTTGAAACCATTCTGCGAGGAATTTTGCTTCTACAAGATCTACGTCAGGAGTCTCACAGAAGCCACATGTCCCGTGTTCAGTAGACATCAGCGGAATAATGCTTTGTTTTAGGCCCCGGTCACCGAAACACTCAGGGCAGCAGTGTGTAGGCATAATAATTCTCAGTCGAAAAATTTGGCAAGTGTCTCAATGTGATGGTTTAGTGAGATCTTTTTCAAATAGCCCAGTCCTGGGAAGTGCCCTTTTGTATGGAGCTGACGCAGCTCTCCCAAAGCAGTTGTCTCGTAAAGTTTTGAGTTTCCAGAGTCCAGCTTAGTAATTAGTTTGTCCAGGGCTTCAGCAAACTTTCCTGCGGGGTCAGTCGGCGTATCCTGGCTTGTTGAGACGAAGTGATAAATGAACATCGCATCGTCTTGATCTGGATCGATAAATGTAAGATGTATAGCCACAGCATACGCCGGGCCGCCTGACTCGGAGTAATCATCCCCGACTATAGAAAAGTCTCCGAATCCATCCATGCCTTCATCTTCGAAGGTCACATTGAGATCTGAAAACAGTTCCACGGGAGGGTAATCGCGATTGCGTCGGCGTTTAAATCCATCTCGCAGAAGAACGCGTTCACTACCAGTGAAGTGCTTGCGGTAGGTTTTAGGGCAATAACCCTCATTAAACACGTTGCGTGTTGCTCCTAATCGGTTGCCCAATTCGTGAGCCAATTCTTTCCCGTGGGTAAACCCTGCGTGAATAAAATTTAGTTGATGCTCGTGATGCCGTTCACAAAGGTCCATCGCTTCGCCTATTCCCATATCTTGTCGAAGCAAAATCCCAACACCAATCGACTGACTGCCGGTATAGCCCCTTACGAACTCAGTAATTCCAGCGCCGTTCTCTCTGTGATCACCATGGTATGGGTTTACTATGACGACCACTTTTCCGTTTGCATCGCAAACTGCTTTTAGTGATCTGTCTAGCCCGCTCAAAGCCTCTCGAACGGGCTCGATTATGGGGGCAAAGTTTGATGCTGCTAAAAGTTTTGCGTTGTCACGGACAGAGATTAATTCGTATTGCTTTCCGCGAAAGTATGGGTAATACATTCAGTTTATGTCCAGTCCATGGCGGTGAGTAGTGGGGTGTTTAACGCTTCAATCAAACGCTCCCGATCCATATTTCGGATTTGGACAGAAAGTGCTGCTGGGCGTAGTGATGATGGAAGTTTAGCAACGAACGCGCTGAGTGGGGCTAGGCTGCGAGTTCGCTTCAACGTCTTGACCATGGCGCAGTGAACGTCTTTAGGTGTCAACTGCGAGAAACAATCGCGCATAGCACTGTGCAATAGGGTGTTCGGCAACTCGGGAGTTACAATGCCAAGATCAGTCAAAATTGTACGAGCTTCATCTGTGCGAAGAGATTCAAAAATCGTAACAGGACAAACGCTCTCCGCTCTATCAGACGCCTCGCGAATTTTAGTAATTTGATTTCGACGAGTTAAACACATGACTCCAACATCGCTAGGAGTGCTCTCTATCACATCCGTGATATGTGCTTCACCCGCGATCACATAAATTTTAGCGAAGACTTTTTGGTAGTTTTTTATTTGGTTGTCGAGCCGAGCCAAGGAGTCTCGCTCAGATTTTATTTCGTAAACCGTAGCTGTTCCGTTCAAGATTGCTAGGTCTGCCTTGCACGCTCCAGTCCTGAATTCGGTCAGCATGCACGCGGTGTTGAGAGAGTGCGTGCCGAGTAAAATATTCTGAGTTAACGCTGCGCGATAGGCGTACTCATCTCTGAAACCTGAGCGTCTGAGGATTGCAAAAGCTGCGTCGAAAGCGTCGCCTACCGTTTGGCTTGGGGTCCCGGCGATCCCCGTCTGGGAAAAGAGACGAGCAAACAGCGCTGACTGTCCTTTCCGTGCAATTTCGCGGAAAACGCCAGGTGAAAACATCCGTGATAGCGCTGAAAGTTGCGATACGTTCGGTAACACGATTCCTCCAAATACCGCCAATCAGCCAGCTCGAAAGCGGTAACCAATTCTAGATCATCCGCTCCCAGTGGTGAATTTTTGAATCCCGCTTGGCTTTCATCGGCCACCATTGATAGCCATCTGCAAGCAATTTGCCAGCGTTTTCGGCTGCTTTTGGCCAGATTTTGGTCGCCGAGCCTGCTTAGCATACTGTAACTGTTTCGTCTGCTGATCTTCTAAGTAAACAGTGAAAACCACCACAGGTGTTCTTGCGGTATGGCTGACCGGTAAGAAGTTGGCCAAAAGCTTACCGTGAGTCAGGGGCCGTATTGCATAAATCTGAAGGCATTCGCAGACCAGTGCAGCAATGAGCACTAGCGTGCTCAGCTCACATGAGAGATCAATGCGAGTTCGCGTCGCACTGTGGATGGAGCAAGCCGTTCCTCAAGGCGCGTATCGCGGTAACTCGCCATGTCGGAGCCACGGATGCTGGCAGGCGAGCGAAGCGCCAGAGGATGGCGTTGCATGGCTTGAATCCGTGATAGTCCAGAGGCGCTGCTGCGCTTTTTGCTAGTTACCTCCTTGGCGTACAACTCCAGGGCGCTGGCGAAGGAGGTAGCTTCAGCTTCGTTTCGGCTGACGAGCACGCCGGCATCCATTTCCCGCTCTATCATGGTCGCCCAGGTTTTTGCCTCTAGCTGGGTATTGAATGTGCGTGTCTGTTGGGGCCACCCTTTACGTCTGATTTGCGCGTGCCATTGGTGGGGGCCTTTCTTCCTAAGCGTCGCCATCGCTTTTCGCACTGTGCCAAAAAAATGTGCCATTCACTTTATAGGAACACCCATGGAAGCTGCAAAGCCCTTGCTGATCCGCGAAACCTTCCCCGTCGGGCCTTTGCAGTGCAACTGCACCATCATTGGCGACCCGATCACCAAAAAAGCCATCGTGGTCGACCCAGGCGGCAATCACGAACTCATCCTGGCGCGTCTTGATGCGTTGGGTTTGAAGGTAGTCAGCATCATCCATACCCATGCCCACCTTGATCACTTCCTGGCGTCCGGCCAGTTGAAGGAAAAAACTGGTGCCACGTTGCACCTGCACAAGGACGACCAGTTTCTGTGGGACAACCTGGAAATGCAGTGCCAGATGTTTCGCGTGCCCTACACCCCGGTGCCCGCGCCAGACCGTTGGCTGGAGCATGACGAGGAATTGGCCTGCGGTTGCGGGGTGGCGTTGCACACGCCCGGGCATACGCCGGGCTCGATGAGTTTCTGGTTTGCCGAGGCCAAGCTGTTGATCGCCGGTGACACGTTGTTCCGTCGGGGTGTGGGGCGTACGGATTTGTGGGGCGGGGATCAGGCAACCATCGTGCGGTCGATCAAGCAGCGGCTGTATACCCTGGACGAAGAGGCGACGGTGGTGGCGGGCCATGGGCCGGACACGCGCCTGGGTGATGAGATGCGTGAGAACCCGTTTGTCAGGGCCTGACGATGGAATAATTACAGGCGCCGGGTTGTTCTTCTGAAGAGACGCCGTCGCAAAAAGCCAGGGCCGCCTGCGCGAGTGTCTGCTACGGTTTCTTGAATAGTGGCAGTTAGGAATCTTTTCTTGCGGACCCGTCCGCCGACCACGGAATTTTTGCCGTTTGTCGTGTTCCAAACTCCGCACAGGTCCATTGCCAATGTCCTCTGCATCACAGAATGCAAAAGTAGGAGCTTTTCCATGTTTACTCCGCGTCGTCTGCTTGTTGTTGCCACCGCTGTTGCCTTGCTGTCCGGCTGCGCCTCTCCCAACCCTTATGATGGCAACCAGGGGCAGGCGAGCAATGGCTCGGAAGGCGGTATCAGCAAAACCGCCAAATACGGTGGCCTCGGTGCCCTGGCAGGCGCATTGGCCGGTGCGGCCATCGACCACAACCACCGTGGCAAAGGCGCGCTGATCGGCGGCGCGATTGCCGGTATCGGCGCTGCGGGTTATGGCTACTACGCCGACCAGCAGGAAAAGAAACTGCGTGAAAGCATGGCCAATACCGGGGTTGAGGTTCAGCGCCAGGGCGATCAGATCAAGCTGATCATGCCGGGCAACATCACGTTCGCCACCAACTCGGATGCCATCTCCAGCAGCTTCTACACGCCGCTGAACAACCTGGCGGGCTCGCTCAAGCAGTTCAACCAGAACACCATCCAGATCGTGGGCTACACCGACAGCACCGGCAGCCGTCAGCTCAACATGGACCTGTCTCAGCGCCGTGCGCAGAGCGTGGCCAACTACCTGACGTCCCAAGGCGTGAGCCCGACCAACCTCAGTGCACGCGGTGCCGGCCCGGATAACCCGATTGCCAGCAACGCCGATGTGAACGGTCGCGCACAGAACCGTCGTGTTGAGGTCAACCTGGGCCCGATCCCTGGCCAGCAATACGGTCAGCCTGCCGGGCAGCAACAGCAGGCGCCGCAACAGAACAACCAGTTCCAGGGCAACCCGTACCAGCAGTACCAGTAACCCTCGGTCAATAAAAAGGGCGCCGTGCATCACTGCACGGCGCCCTTTTTTGTGGCTGGGTGTTACATCAGTCGATGTATTCGAACAGTTTCACGATCTTCTGCACCCCGGACACGCCTTGTACCAGGTTGGCCGCACGTGTGGCCTCGGCCTGGGTCAGCAGGCCCATCATGTAGACGATGCCGTTGTCGGTGATGACCTTGATGCGCGAGCCAGGAATGGCGCTGTCGGTCAGCATCTGTGCCTTGATCTTGGTCGTCAGCAGGGCGTCGTTGCTGATGGCCAGCAGGGTGATGGGCTCCATTACCTGCAATTCGTTGTGGACTTTCTTGACCCGCTGCACGGTAGAGGCGGCTTGTTCAGCCTGGGCCTTGAGGTCGGCGCGCGGGGTTTGGCCAGCGAGCAGCACAACGCCATTGAAGCTGACCACGACGACGCGCGAGGTGCCGTTGCCCAAGTCCTGGGCGGCTTTGGACACGTTGACGGACACCTTGGTTTCGATCAGCGAGTCGTCGATTTTGCTGCCGAAGGTGCGGGTGCCTTTATCGTCCTGGATAGGCGAGTCGCGGCTCGCTTCGATTACCGAGCTGCAACCGCTGATGCCGAGGCACAGCGTGAGGGCCAATAGGCTGAGGCGGTTAACGGTCATTCTTCACTCCCGAACAATTGGCTGTCGATCAGATCGCACAGGCAGTGGATCGCCAGCAGGTGGACTTCCTGGATACGTGCGGTGACGTTGGCCGGAACGCGGATCTCGACGTCTTCGGGCAACAGCAATGAGGCCATGCCGCCGCCGTCGCGCCCGGTCAAGGCTACGACAATCATTTCGCGATCATGTGCGGCCTGAATCGCTTGAATAATGTTCGCCGAGTTGCCGCTGGTGGAAATCGCCAGCAAGACATCGCCCGGCTGGCCGAGGGCGCGGATCTGCTTGGAGAAGACTTCGTTGTAGCTGTAGTCGTTGGCGATCGAGGTGATGGTGGACGTGTCGGTGGTCAGGGCAATGGCCGGCAGGCTCGGACGCTCGCGCTCGAAGCGGTTGAGCAGCTCGGAGGAAAAATGCTGGGCATCACCGGCCGAGCCGCCGTTGCCGCACGAAAGCATTTTGCCCTCGTTGAGCAGGGCGTTGACCATGACCTGGCTGGCTTGCTCGATGTGCGGTGCAAGTACGTCCATCGCCTGTTGCTTGGTGTCGATGCTGGCCTGGAAAAGCTGGCGAATTCGGGATTGCATGTCCATCTGTGTGACCTTAAGTGGCGCGGCTGCTTGGCACACAAAGGTGCAGCCCGCAAAGCAAAGAGCAAAAGTGTGCGGTGAAGAGGCCGGGTTGTTCAGCTGTCGAAGGCATCGCGTAGCCAGTTCAAACCGGCAGTGGCGTGGGGGCTGCTTTCTATGGCGACCACATCGAAACGGCAGGGAGCGTCGGACCAGCGATGCTCGCTTTGCAGGAAAAACTGCGCTGCGAGTATCAGCTTTTGCCGCTTGCGCTCGTCGATACTGGCGAGCGCGCCACCCCATTGTGCGTGTTTTCTATAGCGCACTTCGACGAATACTACTGTATCGCCGTCAAGCATGACCAGATCAAGCTCGCCGCGTTTACATAACCAGTTCTGCGCCAACAGGCGCAGACCGTGTTGTTGCAAATGCTTGAGCGCTTGTAGCTCGGCGTCCTTGCCGGTTTGCGAGCTTGACCGCTGGGGCATCAGCGCGGGGTATCTGGCAGGCGCTTGACTTCGCCATTGATGAATTGTGCCCAAGGCATCTGGCGGTCGACGCGTTGGTTGGTGCCCACGCCCAGGCTGCCGGAAAGGCCGTCAATGCGTGTGTCTGGCAGTGCCTTGAGCTGACCCAGGCGCGGCGCCAGGCGGTAGGCATCCACGCCCATCGCGTACAGGCGGCCCAGGCTGCCATTGGCTTGCGGCCATTGGGCGGCGACCTGGTTACGCAGTGGGTCGGTGGTGTTGAGCAGCCAAGGCGTTTCGCAGAACAGGACGTTGTTCATGTCCAGGTACTGGTTTTTGTCACCGCTGGCGCTGAACACGTGGGAGGTTGCGTACACCGGCACATCACCGGCGTACTGGAAGTTCAGCGTTGGCTTGATCTGCTGGGCCAGTTGCGGGGTCACGGCCAGGAAGATGAAGTCGATGTCCTGGCGGCGCGACGGTTGGGCGGACACATCCGACCCTACCGTGTTTTGCAGGCTGTTGGCGCGGCCTTCGCTCTTGCGCAGTTGGAACAGGTCGGCAATCTGTTGAGCCAGGGCCACCGGCTGGTCGACGTATTCGACGCCCACTACGCTGCCGCCGTTGGCTTCCCAATCCTGGCGGAAGGCTTTGAACACACGCTCGCCCCACTCGCCGCGCGGCACCATCGCCGCGGCGCGGTGCAGGCCGTCGGCACGGGCGCGGCGCGACACTTCGCGGGCTTCGTCTTCAGCGGCCAAGCCGAACTGGAACAGTTGCGCCGGGTTCTGGTCGGTTTCGCTGTAGTTCAGGGCCAGGGTGGTGATCGGCAGTTGCGGGCGGGCGGAGAGCTGCTTGACCAGCGGCTTTTCCAGCGGGCCGACGACCAGTTGAATGCCATCAGCCTTGGCTTTGGTGTAGAAGTCGTCGATGGAACCCAGGCGGGAGCTGTCGTAGAACTCGATCGCGGGCGGTTTTTGCCCGGCCTGTTCGGCCTGGTAGTGCGCGGCCATGAAGCCCTCGCGAAGCGCCTTGCCGACGCTGGCGAGCGGGCCGTCCTGTGGCAGCAGCAGGGCGATCTTATTCAGGGGCTGGCTGGCCAGTTCCTTGAGTTTGGTCAGCGGCTGCGGCAATTGCGATGCGGCGGGGTGGCCAGGGTTCTGGGCGCGCCAGGTGTCGATGGCAGCTTGCTGCTGTTCCAGGGTGCCGGCGTTTTTGACCGCCAGCGCCAGGCTGATCCAGCCGTCGAGTGTCGGGTTGCCGGTGGCCTGCAGTTGTTCGGCGGGCAGTGCGGCGATAAGGGCCCAGATGGCCTCATGGTTGTGGCTGGCCGCGTCGCCCGTAAGCAGCGGGGCGAGGGCGACACGTTCGCGGGCCGCGTTGAGGGTCTGGCCATCGGCTTCATAGGCGCGGGCATGCACGGTGCCGGTGCGGATCTGCTGGTCGGCCGGCAGGTCTTTGAGGCTTTGCAGGCTCGGGTGGCTCAGCGCGGTGAGGGCGGCTTTGGGCTGGTTGCGTGCCATCGCCAGTTCGGCCGACAGCGTGCTGGCGAACACCTGCGCGGCGGGCTTGAGGACGTCCAGTGGCACTTGCGCGAGAATCTGCGCGGAGCGGCCCGGGTTATTTTGCTGGAAGGCCTGGTCTGCCGCGCTCAGGCGCAGCAACGCGGCTTTTTCCGGGGTTTTGGCGGCGGTTGCCTGTTCGAGCAGTTGCTCGATGCTGGCATCCGGCGTCCGTGGAAGGTCGCCAAGGCTGGACGAGGGCGAGCTGGCGCAGGCGGCCAGAAGGGCAGCGAGGCAGAGGGCAGAGAGCAGCCGCAGGCAAGCGATCATGTAAATGTTCCTGATACCGATCAAATTAGCGTGGAATTGTACCCAAGCACTGGCCGGGGCGCGATGTTACTGGCGTGAAACCGTCTATTTAGGTCGTGCAAATGTTGCAAGCGCCGCCGCAATGCAATGACGAAGCCTGCCGTGAAGGCATTTTTTCAAGGCCTCTACGCGCTACAATGCGGCCTTTGCCAATCAACGAGGTGTGCGCTTTGACTGCTCCAGGTTCTCTGAATTCCACTGCTGGCTCGCTTTTTGTCGTGGCGACGCCCATTGGCAACCTGGACGACATCAGTGCCCGTGCATTGAAAGTGCTGCACGACGTCAAGTTGATCGCGGCCGAGGACACCCGGCACTCCCAGCGTCTGATGCAGCATTTTGGTATCACGACACCCTTGGCGGCCTGCCATGAGCACAACGAGCGCGAAGAAGGCAGCCGCTTTATCACCCGCCTGCTGGCCGGTGATGATGTGGCGCTGATCTCGGACGCGGGTACGCCGTTGATTTCCGACCCGGGCTACCACCTCGTTCGCCAGGCGCGGGCCGCAGGTATCACTGTAGTGCCTGTTCCCGGAGCCTGCGCGCTGATTGCGGCATTGTCGGCGGCGGGCCTGCCATCGGACCGTTTCATTTTTGAGGGTTTCCTGCCCGCCAAGGCCGTTGGACGGCGTGCGCGCCTTGAACTGTTAAAGGAAGAGCCGCGCACGCTGATCTTCTACGAGGCCCCGCACCGGATTCTGGAATGCCTGCAAGACATGGAGCACGTCTTTGGCGGCGAGCGGCCTGCGCTGCTGGGGCGGGAATTGACCAAGACCTTTGAAACCCTCAAAGGCCTGCCGCTGCAGGCGCTGCGCGAGTTTGTCGAGGGCGACAGTAACCAGCAACGCGGCGAGTGCGTGGTGGTGGTTGCAGGTTGGAGCGCGCCAGAGAGCGATGAAGCGGTGGGCAGCGAGGCCCTGCGCATCCTTGATTTGTTACTCAAGGAAATGCCGCTTAAACGGGCGGCGGCACTGGCGGCAGAAATTACCGGTGTGCGCAAGAATGTGTTGTATCAAGTGGCACTGGATAAACAAAAGGGTGAATAGTTCCGTATTTCAACCTGCCTGACGTCGGAACATGATGGCCATGCTGTTTTAAGACTTGTTCTAAGTGCGCCGTACCGTTAACCTGCGCGGCGGAGAGTCGATTGGACAGTCGCTGCCCTCTATGAAAATTAGAGGGGGGAGGA
The DNA here is from genome assembly GCF_054071325.1 of Pseudomonas sp. SDO5215_S409. Classification (NCBI taxonomy): domain Bacteria; kingdom Pseudomonadati; phylum Pseudomonadota; class Gammaproteobacteria; order Pseudomonadales; family Pseudomonadaceae; genus Pseudomonas; species Pseudomonas sp. SDO5215_S409. Next base: position 28,701 of record NZ_JBSVWN010000051.1, read on the forward strand.
AAGTCCGGGCTCCATAGGGCGAAGTGCCAGGTAATGCCTGGGAGGCGTGAGCCTACGGAAAGTGCCACAGAAAATAACCGCCTAAGCACTTCGGTGCCGGTAAGGGTGAAAAGGTGCGGTAAGAGCGCACCGCACGACTGGCAACAGTTCGTGGCTAGGTAAACCCCACTTGGAGCAAGACCAAATAGGGTCCCAAGGCGTGGCCCGCGCTGGGACCGGGTAGGTTGCTAAAGGTGTCCAGTGATGGCCATCGTAGACGAATGACTGTTCAAGACAGAACCCGGCTTACAGATCGACTCTCCACCTTTTTCCTTCTGTCCGAATCCCGGGCAGAAAACCGGCAGTAACGCGAGAATCCCTCCCTGCTGAATCATTGGCAGATGTGTCTTCGTAATACCGAAAAAATCTTACTCTTAATAAAATACTTTAACTTTAAGCCTTAGCGCTTTGAGTTGATTCGCGTTATTGAGCAAAATCCGCCGCCAAACTCTCGTTTCTCCTCCTTTTGCATTCGTAAATCTCCGTTCTGTAAGGCTTTTCCTTGAATCCGCGCCTTGACGGTGTGGTGGGCGCATTCCTATAGTGTGCGCAAGTGGCGGAAAGTGGCATAAAGTGGGTTTTTTGAACGTAAAACGATAAAATTTGGAGAAACGCATCTGTGTTTCGCGGAGCTAACGCTATCAGTCTCGATGCAAAAGGCCGTCTCGCCATGCCGAGCCGGTATCGTGACGAGCTGATTTCGCGAAGTTCCGGACAGTTGATCATCACCATCGATGCCGTTGACCCTTGTTTATGTGTTTATCCCCTCGACGAGTGGGAAGTGATTGAAACCAAGTTGCGTGCCCTGCCTTCGCTGCGTGAAGAAAACCGCCGTCTGCAACGTTTGCTGATTGGTAATGCCGTCGACCTCGAGCTCGATGGCAGTGGTCGTTTCCTGGTGCCACCGCGCCTGCGCGAGTACGCCAAGCTGGACAAGCGCGCCATGCTGGTGGGCCAACTGAACAAGTTCCAATTGTGGGACGAAGATGCCTGGGATGCTGTGGCTGCAGCAGACCTGGCGGCTATTCAACAACCGGGCGCCATGCCCGATGAACTGCGTGATTTGATCCTGTGACTATTGATAGCGGCTTTAACCACATCACCGTACTGCTTGACGAAGCCGTCGAGGCTCTGGCTGTGCGCGCAGATGGCTGCTATTTGGATGGCACCTTTGGCAGGGGCGGGCACAGCCGGTTGATCCTCAGCCAGCTCGGCTCCGACGGTAAACTCCTCGGGTTCGACAAAGACCCCCAAGCGATTGCCACCGGGCAAGCGCTAGCGGCCGAAGACGGCCGCTTTGTCGTTGTACAGCGCAGCTTTGCCGAGCTGGGTGCGGAAGTCGCCGAGCGTGGCATGGCAGGCAAGGTGGCCGGGGTTTTGCTGGACCTGGGCGTGTCTTCGCCCCAGCTGGACGACCCGGAGCGCGGTTTCAGTTTCATGAACGATGGCCCGCTGGACATGCGCATGGACCCCACCCGTGGCGTCAGCGCAGCGCAGTTCATCGCCACGGCGCCAGTGGAAGAAATCGCCCGTGTGTTCAAGGAATACGGTGAAGAGCGTTTCTCCGGCCGCATGGCGCGCGCCGTGGTCGAGCGCCGGGAAATCCAGCCGTTTGAACGCACCGCCGACCTCGCCGAGGTGCTGAAAGTCGCCAACCCTGCGTGGGAAAAGGGCAAGAACCCGGCTACTCGTGCGTTCCAGGGCCTGCGTATTCACGTCAACAACGAATTGGGCGATCTGGAGGCTGGCCTCGAGGCGGCCCTGGAGTCGCTGGAAGTGGGGGGGCGCCTGGTTGTCATCAGCTTCCACTCCCTGGAAGACCGCATCGTCAAACTGTTCATGCGTCGCCTGGTCAAGGGCGAGTCCGATAACCTGCCGCGCAACCTGCCGGTGCGTTTCGATGCCTTTGTGCCAAAAGTCAAAATCCATGGCAAAGCGCAGTTCGCTTCCGAAGCCGAACTCAAGGCCAACCCGCGCGCCCGTAGCGCCGTGATGCGTGTTGCGGAGAAGTTGCGGTGAGCAAGCTTTTCGCCAAGCCCCTGCCGGGCGGCAGCTTCTTTATGTTGCTGCTGTTCATCGGCGTCCTTGTGTCCGCCATTGGCGTGTCGTACAGCGCCCACTGGAACCGCCAATTGCTCAACACCCTGTACGGCGAATTGAACACCCGCGACAAGGCGCAAGCCGAGTGGGGCCGGTTGATCCTGGAGCAAAGCACCTGGACCGCCCACAGCCGCATCGAGATTCTGGCCACTGAACAACTGAAAATGCACATCCCGGGCGCGGCAGACGTGCGGATGGTGGCGCCATGATGAAACTTGAAGGCGCACTCTTTCCCTGGCGTTTTCACGTCGTGCTGGGCCTGCTCGCGCTGATGGTGGGCGCGATTGCCTGGCGCATCATCGACCTGCAAGTGGTCGATCGCGACTTCCTGATCGGCCAGGGCGATGCCCGCAGCCTGCGTCACATCCCGATTCCTGCGCACCGCGGCCTGATCACCGACCGTAACGGCGAGCCTCTGGCCGTGAGTACGCCGGTGACCACCCTGTGGGCCAACGCCAAGGAAATGCAGACCGCCAAGGACAAGTGGCCAGAACTGGCTGCCGCCCTGGGCCAAGACCCCAAGGCCCTGACCGAACGCCTGGAAGCCCAAGCCAATAAAGAATTCATCTACCTGGTTCGCGGCCTCACCCCCGAACAGGGTCAGCAAGTGCTGGACCTTAAGGTCCCCGGTGTCTATGGCATCGAGGAATTTCGTCGTTTCTACCCGGCCGGTGAAACCACCGCCCACATGGTCGGCTTTACCGACATTGATGATCACGGTCGCGAAGGCGTGGAACTCGCCTACGACGAATGGCTGGCCGGGGTCCCCGGCAAACGGCAGGTGATCAAGGATCGGCGCGGCAGACTGATCAAGGATCTGCAAGTCACCAAAAACGCCAAGGCCGGTAAGCCCTTGGCGTTGTCCATTGACTTGCGCCTGCAATACCTGGCCAACCGCGAGCTGCGTAATGCCATTATCGAGAATGGCGCCAAGGCCGGTAGCCTGGTTATCGTGGACGTGAAGACCGGCGAAATTCTCGCCATGGTCAACCAGCCCACGTACAACCCCAACAACCGCCGCAACTTGCAACCGGCGATGATGCGTAACCGCGCGATGATCGACGTGTTCGAGCCGGGCTCGACCATGAAAGCCATCTCGATGAGTGCGGCCATCGAAACCGGACGCTGGAAGCCTAGCGACAAGGTCGAGGTGTATCCCGGTACTTTGCAACTGGGCAAATACACCATTCGTGACGTGTCGCGCACCGAAGGCCCGGTGCTGGATTTGACAGGCATCCTGATCAACTCCAGTAACGTGGGCATGAGTAAAGTGGCCTTCGATATCGGCGGCGAAACCATCTACCGCCTGGCGCAAAAAGTCGGCCTGGGCCAACCCACCGGCCTGGACTTCCCGGGTGAGCGCGTGGGCAACCTGCCCAACTACCGCGACTGGAAAAAGGCCGAAACTGCCACGCTTTCCTACGGCTACGGTATCTCGGTGACCGCCATCCAGCTGGTGCATGCGTTCTCGGTATTGGCCAACAACGGCAAGATGGTGCCCCTGAGCCTGATCCACGTGGACGAGCCGCCAAAGGCTACCCAGGTCATCCCGGAAAACGTCGCCAAGACCATGCAAGGCATGCTGCAACAAGTGATCGAAGCACCGCGTGGCGTGTTCCGTGCCCAGGTGCCGGCGTATCACGTGGCGGGCAAGTCCGGTACGGCGCGTAAAACTGCCGTGGGCACCAAGGGCTACGCCGAAAACTCTTACCGTTCGCTGTTCGCAGGCTTCGGCCCCATGAGCGATCCGCGTTACGCCATCGTTGTCGTGATCGACGAACCGAGCAAGGCCGGCTACTTCGGTGGCCTGGTTTCGGCGCCGGTGTTCAGCAAAGTGATGTCCGGGACCTTGCGCCTGATGAACATCGTGCCGGACAACCTGCCGCCTACCCAACAAGCGAACGCCGGACCACCGGCCGCTGCAGCTAAAGCCAATGGAGGGCGCGGCTGATGTCTCTTAGCCTGAACAAGATTTTCGCCCATGCTGGCCGTGATCTGCTGATTCGCGAGCTGACCCTGGACAGCCGTAATGTACGGGCCGGTGACCTGTTCCTGGCCGTTCCCGGCGGCAAATTGGATGGCCGTGCCCACATCGCCGACGCCTTGCAGCGCGGTGCCGCTGCCGTGGCCTACGAAGTGGAAGGCGCCACCGTGTTGCCGATCACCGACGCGCCGCTGATTCCGGTCAAGGGCCTGGCGGCGCAACTGTCGGATATCGCCGGGCGTTTTTATGGCGACCCGAGCCGTCAGCTCAACCTGATCGGCGTGACCGGCACCAACGGCAAGACCAGCGTGACGCAATTGATCGCACAGGCCCTGGACCTGTTGGGCCAGCACTGCGGCATCGTCGGTACACTGGGCACCGGGTTTTACGGCGCGCTGCAAAGCGGCCTACACACCACGCCAAACCCGATTGCCGTGCAAGCGACCCTGGGCGACCTGAAAAAGGCCGGTGCCAAAGCCGTTGCCATGGAAGTGTCGTCCCACGGCCTCGACCAAGGCCGCGTTATCGCGCTGGCGTTTGATGTGGCAGTGATGACGAACCTGTCCCGCGATCACCTCGATTACCACGGCACCATGCAGGCTTATGCCGCCGCCAAGGCCAAGCTGTTTGCCTGGAATGACCTGAAGTGCCGCGTGGTCAATCTGGACGACGAATTCGGTCGGCAACTGGCCGCTGAAAAAGGCGAGGGCCGCCTCATCAGCTACAGCCAGGAAGACACCAGCGCCTACCTTTATTGCCGCGACGCCCAGTTCGATGACGAAGGCGTGCGCGCCACGTTGGTCACGCCGCAAGGCGAACACCACTTGCGCAGCACCTTGCTGGGGCGCTTCAACCTCAGCAATGTGCTGGCTGCTGTCGGTGCATTGTTGGGCCTGGATTACGCGCTGGATGAAATCTTGCGCGTACTGCCAAAACTCGAAGGCCCCGCCGGTCGCATGCAGCGCCTGGGCGGCGGCACCCAGCCACTGGTGGTGGTCGATTACGCCCACACGCCGGATGCCCTGGAAAAAGTCCTGATGGCCCTGCGCCCTCACGCCAAGGGCAAGCTGCTGTGCCTGTTCGGTTGTGGCGGCGACCGTGATCGCGGCAAACGCCCGCTGATGGCCGAGATAGTCGAGCGTTTGGCCGATGGCGTGCTGGTCACCGATGACAACCCGCGCACCGAGGCGCCAACCCAGATTTTCGACGATATCCGTGCAGGCTTCAAAGACCCATCCAAGGTGAACTTTGTGGCCGGCCGGGGCGCCGCCATCGCCCAGTTGATCGCCAGCGCAAATGCCGATGACGTGGTGGTGCTGGCCGGTAAGGGCCACGAGGACTACCAGGAAATCAACGGCGAGCGCCATGCGTTCTCTGATTTGATCGAGGCCGATCACGCCCTCACTGCGTGGGAGGTGGCCCATGCTTAGAGCCCTCAAGCTCAGCGAGCTGACCGAAGTGCTGTCGGCGCGTTTGCTCTCCTCCGACGCCAGTTTTGACGGCGTGAGTATCGACAGCCGCGCAATCAAGCCCGGCCAACTGTTTATCGCGTTGGCCGGCCCGCGTTTCGACGGGCATGACTATTTGAACGACGTCGCCGCCAAAGGCGCTGTCGCCGCACTGGTGCAGCGCGAAGTCACCGACTCGCCATTGCCGCAGTTGCTGGTGGCCGACACCCGCCTGGCCCTCGGCCAACTGGGTGCGCTCAACCGCGCGGCGTTCGACAAGCCGGTGGCGGCCGTGACCGGTTCCAGTGGCAAGACCACGGTCAAGGAACTGCTCGCCGGTATCCTGCGCACGCGCGGGCCGGTGCTGGCGACCCGTGGCAACCTGAACAACGACTTCGGCGCACCGCTGACCCTGCTCGAGCTGGCCCCGGAACACACGGCGGCAGTGATCGAGCTGGGTGCGTCGCGCATTGGCGAAATCGCCTACACCGTGGCCATGACCCGGCCCCACGTGGCAATCATCAACAACGCTGGCACTGCGCATGTCGGCGAGTTCGGTGGCCCGGAAAAAATCGTCCAGGCCAAAGGCGAAATCCTGGAAGGCCTGGACGCGTCCGGCACGGCCGTGTTGAACCTTGACGACAAAGCCTTTGAAACGTGGCGCGTCCGCGCTGCCGGTCGCAAGGTCTTGAGTTTTGCAGTGCACAACGCGGCGGCCGACTTTCATGCCTCCCACATCACGGTCGATGCCCGTGGCTGCCCGGCCTTCACCTTGCACACGCCGCAGGGCAGTGAGCAGGTGCAATTGAACTTGCTGGGCAACCATAACGTGGCCAACGCCTTGGCCGCCGCCGCTGCCGCCCATGTGCTGGGCGTGTCGCTGTTCGGCATCGCCACCGGGCTTGGCGCGGTGCAGCCGGTCAAGGGGCGCACCGTGGCACAACTGGCCAGTAACGGCATGCGCGTCATCGACGACACCTACAACGCCAACCAATCATCGATCTGCGCGGCCATCGACCTGCTCACCGGCTTTGAGGGCCGCAAGGTCCTGGTGCTGGGGGATATCGGCGAGCTGGGCGACTGGGCCGAGCAGTCCCACCGCGAAGTCGGCGCCTATGCCGTGGGCAAGGTGGACGCCCTGTACGCCGTGGGCCCGAACATGGCCCATGCGGTCGAGGTGTTCGGCCCGGGTGCGCGGCATTTTGCCAACCAGGCGGACTTGATCCAGGCGCTGACCGGCGCCGAACAAGACAAACACACCACTCTTTTGATCAAGGGATCGCGCAGCGCGGTGATGGAAAACGTCGTCGCGGCCCTGTGCGGTTCAAGTACGGAGAAACATTAATGCTGCTGCTGCTGGCTGAGTATCTGCAACAGTTCTACAAAGGCTTCGCGGTCTTTCAGTACCTGACCCTGCGCGGGATCCTGGGTGTGCTGACCGCATTGTCGTTGTCGCTGTTCTTGGGGCCATGGATGATCCGCACCCTGCAGAACCTGCAGATTGGTCAATCGGTGCGCAATGACGGCCCGCAGTCTCACCTGTCCAAGTCCGGCACCCCGACCATGGGCGGCGCGCTGATCCTGTCGTCCATCGGCGTCAGCACCTTGCTGTGGGCCGACCTGCACAACCGCTACGTGTGGGTGGTGTTGTTGGTGACGCTGCTGTTTGGCGCCATCGGCTGGGTCGATGATTACCGCAAAGTGATCGAGAAAAACTCCAAGGGCCTGCCGAGCCGCTGGAAATACTTCTGGCAGTCGGTGTTTGGCTTGGGCGCTGCGATCTTCCTGTACACGACAGCACCGAGCGCGGTCGAAACCACCCTGATCATTCCGATGCTCAAAGACGCCAGCATCCCGCTGGGCATTGGCTTCGTGGTGCTGACGTACTTCGTGATCGTCGGCTCCAGCAACGCAGTCAACCTGACGGACGGTCTCGACGGCCTGGCGATCATGCCCACGGTGATGGTCGGCGGCGCGCTGGGTATCTTTTGCTACCTGTCGGGCAACGTGAAATTTGCTGAATACCTGCTGATCCCCTACGTACCGGGGGCGGGTGAGCTGATTGTGTTCTGTGGCGCGCTGATCGGCGCAGGCCTGGGTTTCCTGTGGTTCAACACCTACCCGGCGCAAGTCTTCATGGGTGACGTCGGCGCACTGGCGCTGGGCGCGGCCCTGGGCACCATCGCGGTGATCGTTCGTCAGGAAATCGTGCTGTTCATCATGGGCGGTGTGTTCGTGATGGAAACCCTGTCGGTGGTCATCCAGGTGGCTTCCTTCAAATTGACCGGGCGCCGCGTGTTTCGCATGGCGCCGATTCATCACCACTTTGAACTCAAGGGCTGGCCTGAGCCGCGTGTGATCGTCCGCTTCTGGATCATCACCGTGATTCTGGTACTGGTCGGCCTTGCCACCCTGAAACTGAGGTAGAAACGAGTGTCTTTGATCGCTTCAGACCACTTCCGCATCGTTGTCGGCCTCGGCAAGAGCGGCATGTCCCTGGTTCGCTTCCTGGCGAACCGGGGCACGTCGTTTGCCGTGGCCGATACGCGGGAAAATCCACCGGAGCTGGTCACGCTGCGCCGTGACTACCCGCACGTGGAAGTGCGTTGTGGCGAGCTGGACGTCGAATTCCTCTGCCGTGCCGACGAGCTCTACGTGAGCCCGGGCCTGGCCCTGGCGACCCCGGCCCTGCAAGCGGCCGCGGCCCGTGGTGTGAAGCTGTCCGGTGACATCGACCTGTTCGCGCGTAACGCGAAAGCGCCGATCATTGCCATCAGCGGCTCCAACGCCAAGAGCACCGTCACCACCCTGGTCGGCGAAATGGCCGTGGCGGCGGGCAAGCGTGTGGCGGTGGGCGGCAACCTCGGTACGCCAGCGCTGGACCTGCTGCGCGACGACGTCGAGCTGTACGTGATGGAGCTGTCGAGCTTCCAGCTGGAAACCACCCACGACCTGGGGGCCGAAGTGGCCACCGTGTTGAATGTGAGTGAAGACCACATGGACCGCTACAGCGGCCTGCCGGCCTATCATCTGGCCAAGCACCGGATCTTCCGGGGCGCGCGGCAGGTGGTGGTCAATCGTCAGGACGCATTGAGCCGTCCGCTGATGGGCGAAGGCCTGCCGTGCTGGACATTCGGTTTGAGCAAGCCGGACTTCAAGGCCTTCGGCATTCGTGAAGAGAACGGCGAGAAGTACCTGGCCTTTGAATTCCAGAACCTGATGCCGGTGCGCGAGCTGAAAATCCGTGGCGCCCACAACCAATCCAATGCCCTGGCGGCGCTGGCGCTCGGGCACGCGGTGGGCTTGCCGTTCGACGCCATGCTGTCGAGCCTGCGCACGTTTGCCGGGCTTGAGCATCGCTGCCAGTGGGTGCGCGATCTGGACGGCGTCAGCTTTTACAACGACTCCAAGGCCACCAACGTCGGCGCGGCTCTGGCGGCGATCGAAGGCCTGGGTGCCGACATTGAGGGCAAGGTCGTGCTGATCGCCGGGGGCGACGGCAAGGGTGCCGACTTCAAGGACCTCAAGGGCCCGGTGGCCAAACATTGCCGCGCCGTGGTGTTGATGGGCCGTGACTCCGACCTGATCGGTGCCGCCCTGGGCGACGCCGTGCCGCATGTACGCGTGGCCTCGTTGGACGACGCCATTGCCCAATGCCGCGCGCTCGCCCAGCCTGGCGATGCTGTATTGCTCTCCCCCGCGTGCGCCAGTTTTGACATGTTCAAGAACTACGAAGATCGCGGCCAGTTGTTCGCCCGCGGCGTGGAGGCCTTGGCATGAATTTCAGAAATATCATCAAGCCTTATCCGTCGCCGATCATCACCGGGCGTGGCATCGACCTGGACTTCCCGATGCTCGCCGGTTGCCTGGCCTTATTGGGCCTGGGCCTGGTGATGATCACTTCGGCATCGTCCGAAGTGGCGGCAGTACAGTCGGGCAATACGCTGTACATGATGATTCGTCACCTGGTGTACCTGGTGATTGGCCTGGGGACCTGCGTGGTCACCATGATGATTCCTATCGCTACCTGGCAACGCCTGGGCTGGCTGATGCTGATCGGCGCCTTTGGCCTGTTGATCATGGTGATCCTGCCCGGCATTGGCCGCGAGGTGAACGGTTCGATGCGCTGGATCGGCTTTGGCGCCTTTAACGTGCAGCCGTCGGAAATCGCCAAGGTGTTTGTGGTGATCTACCTCGCGGGTTACCTGGTGCGGCGCCAGAAAGAAGTGCGTGAAAGCTGGATGGGGTTCTTCAAGCCCTTCATCGTGCTGCTGCCCATGGCTGGCCTGTTGCTGATGGAGCCGGACTTCGGCGCCACTGTAGTGATGATGGGCGCCGCCGCGGCGATGCTATTTTTGGGCGGTGTCGGGCTGTTCCGCTTCACCTTGATGGTGGTGCTGGCGGTGGCGGCCGTAACGATCCTGGTGCAGGCGCAGCCCTACCGGATGGCCCGTCTGATTACCTTTACCGACCCGTGGTCCGACCAGTTCGGCTCCGGCTACCAGCTGACCCAGGCGCTGATCGCCTTTGGTCGCGGTGAGTGGCTGGGCGTGGGCCTGGGCAACAGCGTGCAAAAACAGTTCTACCTGCCCGAAGCGCATACCGACTTCGTATTCTCGGTATTGGCCGAAGAACTGGGCGTGGTCGGCTCGCTGTGCACCGTCGCGTTGTTCGTGTTCGTGTGTGTGCGTGGCATGTACATCGGCTTGTGGGCCGAGAAGTCCAAGCAGTTTTTTGCCGCCTACGTGGCGTATGGCTTGTCGTTCCTGTGGATCGGCCAGTTCCTGATCAACATCGGTGTGAACGTGGGGCTGCTGCCCACCAAGGGCCTGACCTTGCCGTTCCTCAGTTATGGCGGCAGCTCGCTGGTGATCTGCTGCGCCTGCTTAGGCTTGTTGTTGCGCATCGAATGGGAGAGCCGAACCCACCTGGGTAGCGAAGAGATGGAATTCAGTGAAAGTGACTTTGCCGAGGAGCCGACCCATGGGCGCTAACGTGCTGATCATGGCGGGCGGCACCGGTGGCCACGTGTTCCCGGCGTTGGCCTGCGCCCGTGAGTTCCAGAGCCGTGGCTACACCGTGCACTGGCTGGGCACGCCACGTGGCATCGAAAACGACTTGGTGCCCAACGCTGGCTTGCAGTTGCACCTGATCAACGTCACCGGCCTTCGGGGCAAGGGCAAGTTGTCCCTGCTCAAGGCGCCGTTCGTGTTGCTCAAGGCGGTGTGGCAAGCGCGCAGGGTGATCCGTGAGCTCAAGCCTGTGTGTGTGCTGGGCTTTGGCGGCTACGTGACCGGCCCCGGTGGTGTGGCGGCGAAGCTGTGTGGCGTGCCGGTTATCGTTCACGAGCAGAACGCCGTGGCCGGTACGGCCAACCGCCTGCTGGTGCCCCTGGCCAGCCGGGTGTGCGAAGCGTTCCCGAAAACCTTTGGTGCCTCGGACAAATTGCGCACCACCGGCAACCCGGTGCGTACCGAGCTGTTCATGGACATCGCTCGCCAGGCCTTGGTGGGGCGCAAGCCGCGCTTGCTGATCCTGGGCGGCAGCCTGGGCGCCGAACCGCTGAACAAATTGTTGCCCGAAGCACTGTCGCAATTGCCGGTAGAGCTGCGCCCCGAGGTGTTTCATCAGGCGGGCAAGAATCACGATGAAGTCACCGCCCAGCGTTATCGCGAGGCGGGGGTGGAGGCCAATGTGCAGCCCTTCATCAAAGACATGGCCCATGCCTATGGCTGGGCCGACCTGGTGGTCTGCCGCGCAGGTGCGCTGACCGTCAGTGAACTGGCCGCCGCCGGTCTGCCGTCCTTGCTGGTGCCATTGCCCCATGCCATCGACGACCACCAGACCCGCAACGCCGAATATTTGGCCGGGGAGGGCGCTGCCTTCCTGCTGCCGCAAAGGACGACTGGCGCCGCCGATTTGGCCGCACGCCTGACTGAGGTTTTGATGCAACCGGAACGACTGAACAGCATGGCGAGCACCGCAAGCCGCCTGGCCAAACCTGACGCAACCCGTACCGTGGTGGATATCTGCCTGGAGGTGGCCCATGGTTGAGAATCAAAAAGCCATGCCACAACCGGAAATGCGCCGCATCCGTCATATCCACTTTGTGGGGATCGGTGGTGTGGGCATGTGCGGTATCGCCGAAGTGCTGTTGAACCTGGGTTACCAGGTGTCCGGCTCGGACTTGAAGGATTCGCCGGTCACCGAGCGCCTGAAGTCGTTTGGCGCCCACATCTTTATCGGCCACCGCGCCGAGAACGCGGCTGAAGCGGATGTGCTGGTGGTGTCCAGTGCCGTGAACACGTCCAACCCGGAAGTGGCCACCGCGCTCGAGCGCCGTATTCCGGTAGTGCCCCGTGCCGAAATGCTGGCCGAGCTGATGCGCTACCGTCACGGCATTGCCGTGGCCGGTACGCACGGTAAAACCACCACCACCAGCCTGATTGCCTCGGTGTTCGCCGCCGGTGGCCTGGACCCGACCTTCGTGATCGGTGGCCGCCTGAACGCTGCGGGCACCAATGCGCAACTGGGCACCAGCCGCTACCTGATCGCCGAAGCCGACGAAAGCGATGCGAGCTTCCTGCACCTGCAGCCATTGGTGGCCGTGGTCACCAACATCGACGCCGACCACATGGCGACCTACGACGGTGACTTCAACAAGCTGAAGAAAACCTTCGTCGAATTCCTGCACAACCTGCCGTTCTACGGGCTGGCCGTGGTGTGCCTGGACGACCCGGTGGTGCGCGAGATCCTGCCACTGGTCAAGCGTCCGACCGTGACCTACGGCTTCAGCGAAGACGCCGACGTGCGCGCCATCAACGTGCGCCAGCAAGGCATGCAGACCTTCTTCACCGTGCTGCGCCCCGACCGCGAGCCGTTGGACGTGTCCGTGAACATGCCGGGCAACCACAACGTGCTCAACTCCCTGGCCACTATTTGCATCGCCTCCGATGAAGGCGTCAGCGATGAAGCCATCGTCGAAGGCCTGTCGCGCTTTGCCGGTGTGGGGCGCCGCTTCCAGGTCTACGGCCAGCTGCCGGTAGACGGTGGCGACGTGATGCTGGTGGACGACTACGGCCACCACCCGACCGAAGTCGCAGCCGTGATCAAGGCCGTGCGCGGCGGTTGGCCGGAGCGCCGCCTGGTGATGGTGTACCAGCCGCACCGCTACAGCCGCACCCGCGACCTGTACGACGATTTCGTCAATGTGTTGGGCGACGCCAACGTATTGCTGCTGATGGAAGTCTACCCGGCCGGTGAAGAGCCGATCCCGGGCGCAGACAGCCGCAAACTGTGCAACAGCATCCGCCAGCGCGGGCAACTGGACCCGATCTACATCGAGCGGGGTGTGGACCTGGCGCCGATCGTCAAGCCACTGCTGCGCGCCGGTGACATTCTGCTGTGCCAGGGCGCCGGTGACATTGGCGGCCTTGCACCCAAATTGCTGGCCAGCCCGCTGTTTGCCGCCACCGGGGAGAAGTCCAAATGAGCTACACGTCCTTGTTCTCCACCGTTAACCCCGCCGACTTCGGCCGCGTAGCGGTGCTGTTCGGTGGCAAGAGCGCCGAGCGGGAAGTGTCGCTCAAGTCCGGCAATGCCGTGCTTGAGGCGTTGCTCAGTGCTGGCGTGAACGCGTTTGGCATCGACGTGGGCGACGACCTGCTGGCGCGCCTGCAAGCAGAAAAAATCGACCGTGCCTTTATTATCTTGCACGGTCGCGGCGGTGAAGACGGCAGCATGCAAGGCCTGCTCGAATGCCTGGGCATCCCTTACACCGGCAGCGGCATCCTGGCGTCGGCGCTGGCCATGGACAAGCTGCGCACCAAGCAGGTCTGGCACAGCCTGGGCATTCCGACCCCGCGTCACGCGGTGTTGCGCAGTGAAGACGATTGTATTTCTGCCGTCGAGGAACTGGGCCTGCCTTTGATCGTCAAACCTGCCCATGAAGGCTCCAGTATCGGCATGGCAAAAGTGAACGCTGCCGCCGAATTGATTGACGCATGGAAAGCGGCCAGCAAGTACGACTCGCAAGTGTTGGTTGAACAGTGGATCGCCGGTCCCGAGTACACCATCGCAACCCTGCGTGGCCAGATCTTGCCGCCGATCGCCCTGGGCACGCCCCACACCTTTTACGACTACGACGCCAAATACCTGGCTTCCGATACCCAGTACCGGATCCCGTGTGGCCTCGACGCAACCAAGGAACAGGAATTGATGGACCTCACGGCGAAAGCCTGTGAGGCGTTGGGTATCGCCGGTTGGGCACGGGCAGACGTGATGCAGGATGACCAAGGGACGTTCTGGTTCCTGGAAGTCAACACCGCACCGGGGATGACCGACCACAGCCTGGTGCCGATGGCTGCACGCGCAGCCGGGCTGGATTTCCAGCAGTTGGTGCTGGCCATTCTGGCGGCAAGTACCGAGCCGAGAGGTTAAGACCATGCAAGGCGCATCGCTTCGTCATCAGCAATCACCCGCACCCGGCCGCAAGCCGGTGCCGCGTGGTGCCAGCCGGATGGTGGCTAAAGAGCCGATGTCGGCGCGTGCGCCTAAAGCCAATTTTGGTTTCCTCAAGGCGCTGTTCTGGCCGGTGGTGTTGGTGGCCTTGGGGTTCGGTACGTACGAAGGTGCGCAGCGCTTGCTGCCTTACGCCGACCGGCCGATCACCAAGATCAGCGTGCAGGGCGACCTGAGCTATATCAGCCAGCAAGCCGTGCAGCAGCGCATCGGCCCGTACCTGGCGGCGACGTTCTTCACCATCGACCTGGCCGGTATGCGTTCGGAGCTCGAGCAGATGCCGTGGATCGCGCACGCCGAAGTGCGCCGTGTGTGGCCGGACCAGGTCACGATCCGCCTGGAAGAACAACTGCCCGTGGCCCGTTGGGGTGACGGCGCACTGTTGAACAACCAGGGGCAGGCGTTTACCCCGCGTGAGCTGGCCAACTACGAGCACTTGCCGCAGTTGTTCGGCCCGCAGCGGGCGCAACAGCAAGTGATGCAGCAGTACCAGGCCTTGAGCCAGATGCTGCGCCCCCTGGGCTTCTCTATCGCACGCCTGGAATTGCGTGAGCGGGGCAGCTGGTTTTTGACCACCGGCGCCGGCAGTTCCGGGCCAGGCATCGAGTTGTTGCTGGGACGCGACCACTTGGTGGAAAAGATGCGCCGCTTCATTGCCATCTACGAAAAAACCTTGAAAGAACAGATTACGAACATCGCAAGCATCGACCTGCGTTACGCCAACGGCCTGGCCGTCGGCTGGCGGGCACCGGCTGCGGCCACGCCAGCGCAACCCGCTGTCGCGAAGAATTAAGAAGAGGCAGGACCCATGGCAAACGTGCAAAGCGGCAAAATGATCGTCGGTCTGGATATCGGTACCTCCAAGGTGGTGGCGCTGGTAGGCGAGGTCGGGGAAGACGGCACGATTGAGATCGTCGGTATCGGCACGCATCCGTCCCGGGGCCTGAAGAAGGGCGTGGTGGTGAACATCGAGTCCACCGTGCAATCGATCCAGCGCGCCATCGAAGAAGCGCAGCTGATGGCCGGTTGCCGGATTCACTCGGCGTTTGTCGGCGTGGCCGGCAACCATATCCGCAGCCTGAACTCCCACGGCATCGTGGCGATCCGTGACCGTGAAGTCAGCTCGGCCGACCTTGAGCGTGTACTCGATGCCGCCCAGGCCGTGGCGATCCCGGCAGACCAGCGCGTGCTGCACACCCTGCCGCAGGACTACGTGATCGACAACCAGGAAGGCGTTCGCGAGCCGCTGGGCATGTCGGGCGTGCGCCTGGAGGCCAAGGTCCACGTGGTGACCTGCGCCGTCAACGCCGCACAGAACATTGAAAAATGCGTGCGCCGCTGTGGCCTGGAAATCGACGACATCATCCTTGAGCAACTGGCGTCTGCGTACTCGGTACTGACCGACGACGAAAAAGAGCTGGGCGTGTGCCTGGTGGACATCGGCGGCGGCACCACCGACATCGCGATCTTCACCGAAGGTGCGATCCGTCACACCGCCGTGATCCCGATTGCGGGTGACCAGGTGACCAACGACATCGCCATGGCGCTGCGCACACCGACCCAGTACGCCGAAGAGATCAAGATCCGCTACGCCTGCGCCCTGGCCAAGCTGGCCGGTGCCGGTGAAACCATCAAAGTGCCAAGCGTGGGGGATCGCCCGCCGCGCGAGCTGTCGCGCCAGGCGTTGGCCGAAGTGGTCGAGCCGCGTTACGACGAGCTGTTCACCCTGATCCAGGCCGAGCTGCGTCGCAGCGGCTACGAAGACTTGATCCCGGCCGGCATTGTGCTGACCGGTGGCACCTCGAAGATGGAAGGCGCGGTCGAGCTGGCCGAGGAAATCTTCCACATGCCGGTCCGCCTGGGCGTGCCCCACAGCGTGAAGGGCCTGGGCGACGTGGTGCGCAACCCGATTTATTCCACCGGCGTGGGCTTGCTGATGTACGGGCTGCAAAAGCAGACCGACGGCATTTCCCTGTCGGGCCCGAGCAATCGCGAAAGCTACCGCAGCGATGAAGAAGGCAAGGCGCCGCTGTTCGAGCGCTTGCAGGCCTGGGTGAAAGGGAACTTCTGACGCAACAGCGTCAAGCGACAAGCTTCAAGAGGTAGGGCGCTCCAGGTGTTAAGCCTGGCGTGCCGACAGCACCAAAGGCGGCATGAAACACGTTGTAAGCAGTAGGCGCAGTAGGCGAAAAAACTAGAGAAATGAAAGGAGAGGGAAAATGTTCGAACTCGTAGACAACATCCCCGCAAGCCCGGTCATCAAAGTGATCGGTGTCGGCGGTGGCGGCGGCAACGCTGTCAACCACATGGTCAAGAGCAACATTGAAGGCGTTGAGTTCATCTGCGCCAACACTGATGCCCAGGCCCTCAAAAACATCGGTGCACGCACCATCCTGCAATTGGGCACCGCGGTGACCAAGGGCCTGGGTGCTGGCGCCAACCCTGAAGTGGGCCGTCAGGCTGCACTGGAAGACCGTGAGCGTATCGCCGAAGTACTGGCCGGTACCAACATGGTGTTCATCACCACCGGCATGGGCGGCGGTACCGGTACCGGTGCTGCGCCGATCATCGCTGAAGTGGCCAAGGAAATGGGGATCCTCACCGTTGCGGTGGTGACCCGTCCGTTCCCGTTCGAAGGCCGCAAGCGCATGCAGATCGCCGACGAAGGCATCCGCATGCTGTCTGAAAGCGTCGACTCGTTGATCACCATTCCCAACGAGAAGCTGCTGACCATCCTGGGCAAAGACGCCAGCCTGCTGTCGGCGTTCGCCAAGGCTGACGATGTACTGGCCGGTGCCGTGCGCGGTATCTCCGACATCATCAAGCGTCCGGGCATGATCAACGTCGACTTTGCCGACGTGCGTACCGTGATGAGCGAAATGGGCATGGCGATGATGGGCACTGGCTGCGCCAGCGGTCCGAACCGTGCGCGTGAAGCCACTGAAGCGGCGATCCGCAACCCGTTGCTCGAAGACGTGAACTTGCAAGGCGCACGCGGCATCCTGGTGAACATCACCGCAGGTCCTGACCTGTCGTTGGGTGAATACTCCGACGTGGGTAGCATCATCGAAGCGTTCGCGTCCGAGCACGCGATGGTCAAGGTGGGCACTGTTATCGATCCGGACATGCGCGATGAACTGCACGTGACCGTGGTTGCGACCGGCCTGGGCGCGAAAATCGAGAAGCCTGTGAAGGTCATCGACAATACCGTTCACACCAGCCACGCCAGCCATGCCGCCCAGACCGCTGCCGCTCCGGCCGCGCCTTCGCGTCAGGAACTGCCGTCGGTGAACTACCGCGACCTGGACCGTCCGACCGTGATGCGCAACCAGGCTCAGGCCGGTGCTGCGGCTTCGCGTAGCTTGAATCCGCAAGATGACCTGGACTACCTGGACATCCCAGCTTTCCTGCGTCGTCAGGCCGATTAATGGAATGTATCAGGGCTATGAAGGTGATTGGTGTTCAGCAAAGGTCTGGTCTGCTATTATCGCCAGCCTTTGTTGATACCAGTTCGCAATTTGCGCTGAAGCGGTCCAAGCCATGATTAAACAACGCACCCTGAAGAATATTATTCGTGCCACAGGTGTAGGTCTGCACTCCGGGGAGAAGGTTTACCTGACCCTCAAGCCTGCACCTGTCGACACCGGCATTGTGTTTGTTCGTGCCGACCTGGACCCTGTGGTGCAGATTCCTGCTCGCGCGGAAAATGTTGGCGAAACCACAATGTCGACCACATTGGTCAACGGTGACGTCAAGGTAGACACGGTGGAGCACTTGCTCTCGGCCATGGCCGGTTTGGGCATCGATAACGCCTACGTCGAGCTCTCCGCGTCTGAAGTCCCGATCATGGATGGCAGCGCTGGACCCTTCGTATTCTTGATTCAATCTGCCGGCCTGGAAGAACAGGACGCAGCCAAGAAGTTCATTCGCATCCTGCGGGAAGTGACAGTACAGGACGGCGACAAGCGCGCCACCTTTGTCCCGTTCGATGGCTTTAAAGTGAGCTTTGAGATCGATTTCGATCACCCGGTTTTCCGTGACCGCACCCAAAGTGCAAGCGTGGATTTTTCCAGTACTTCGTTCGTAAAAGAAGTCAGCCGCGCGCGTACCTTTGGTTTCATGAGTGACATCGAGTACCTGCGCAAGCACAACCTCGCACTCGGCGGCAGCGTGGAAAACGCAATTGTGGTCGACGCGGATGGCGTGTTGAACGAAGACGGCCTTCGTTATGAAGACGAGTTCGTCAAACACAAGATTCTCGATGCAATCGGTGACCTCTACCTGCTGGGCAACAGCCTGATAGGCGAGTTCAAAGGCTTCAAGTCGGGCCACGCACTGAACAACCAGCTCCTGCGCAAGTTGATTGAGCAGAAAGACGCTTGGGAAGTGGTGACCTTCGAAGATGCCAGCACCGCACCGATCTCTTACATGCGTCCCGTTGCGGCGGTGTAAGTAACAACTCTCTTTCTTTAGTTTTTAAAGGCTGCCTTCGGGTGGCCTTTTTTTATGTGCGCCAGGCATGGCGCGTTGCGCGAAGCGCAACCAGCTTGGCTG
>NZ_JBSVWN010000052.1:0-46882 GCF_054071325.1 Pseudomonas sp. SDO5215_S409
ACGTTTGAAGTGTAGACGAATTACTCAGAAATTTATTTCGCGAACAGCACACTAGGTTGCGGTTGTATACATACGCGCTGGAGTTGGTCAGCTGCGCAGCGCCTCTGAAACTCGGTACAGAGAACAGCATTTGTAGCTTGGGGATGAAACCAATTCGGCGCAGCACCTTCTGCATGCGAATGAGCGTCTTGATCATATCCGCTGCGATCGGCTCGATCGGACGGGCTTCCCGGCGTCGAACACCAAATAGGTGCCGCGTACTTTTGGCGTTGCGGAAAAGAAGCCATTCCTCGGTTTCGTCGAGGCAGTCTTCAGCGCTTAGCTCGTACAGCTCGCTCACTCTGCGCGCCATCAAAATGCCCACCGATAGCTGCACGCAACCCATGTAAACGGCCATCAGCTCGTAGAGGCCGTTATTGGCTCGCAAACTCGCAAATTAATGATCCTTCGATCCCTTAATATTGGAGTGGTACACGCCGTCGTTTGTCGAGTTGATTGCCAGGGAAAGCTTGGTTACCCCGAATGTTGCGAGCTTAGGCCCGACGAGTTTTTGCACCTCGGTAGCTGTCAGAAAGCTAGGCGATACGTTGCGCTTACTGCATTCCAGGGCGATACGGCAGAAGGCTTTAGTCAATTCCTGCCCGTGGTCAAGGTGAAACTCGATCGCTTGGCGCAATCCTATAAACACAATCTCGGACGGGAGGGTGCGGAAACGACCAATCGTCGACAGGTTTGGGTTGAACTTTTCCGCCTTTACCAAGGCTTCAACCGTGGGCGCTGGCACTTCAAGCTCATGGAGCACGCCTAGGTTATAAACCGCTCTACGGTAGTTGGCGTACGTGCTGTCCCGCATTTTTTCGCGCGCTCCGCTGGTAACTGGCGCGCCACGATATTCTCGGTCGAATTGGGACATATCATCGTTGTATATGAGGATGTCATAGGTGATTTTCGGCTGATTCTTTCCCCACAAAGTTTCGGTATAAATTTCCTGCGATAGTTGCGTCGTATTTGGCTGATTGCCGGTGGTCTGCTTGTGGTAAAAACCCTTCAAATAAAGTGCGGCACGCACTTGTGGAATCAATTCGTGAGGAATTCCAAGCTCGTCCTGAGTCCGCTGTTCATCCGTGATTACTGCAATCTGTGGCATTGAGGTCAAAATATCGGACACAGTAATCGAATTGGTGCTTTCAATAAGCGCCTGACAGTAATCACGTAGTCGTATCCGCCAGTTATAAACCGATTCGGCGATCATCGGAGTATTGGCTAGAGTTTCAAGAGCCTCCATTAGATTCCCAGCGTTTAGTACTTCTAAACCAAATTTTGCAAGTTGATAGCGATCACCGTTGATCAGGAGAAAATCCACGATGTGGCAGGCACTACAAAAGCGTTGTAACTGTTGCCCCTGCACTTCGTTTGTTTCAGAAAGATAGCCGGAAGAGTCGCGTGTGCTCGATGTCAGATAATATTTTAGCCCCAGTAACAGGTTTCTGTTTTTTTGAGCTGTGAGCACGCTGCCGTCATCCAAAGTAACTCGCCAATCAAGTTGCTTGGGTTTCTTGTAGTCAAAGCTGTACTCCCAAACCTCTTCATCGAAATCGTTAAGAAGCCATGAGACCTGGCGGTATGCTTCGGTCGGCTCGACAAGGTATGGAGCAAGAAAAGCGAGCTCAGGAGGCAGTTGCATAGATTAGGTCTTCCATGTGGGCGGCGTTGGCGTGCTGTTGTGCTGTTTCCAAATATTCCTGTAGTTCACTATTGAAACCGTCCTCAATTTCTTTGACGACTAAATCGCTGAAGTGCGACCAGTAAATGGCTTTGGAGCACAGTTGACGGGTATCGTTGTCTTCGCCGCTTTTGTTGTTAGATCTCGCGTTTTCAGTCGCTTCGGCTACGGCTGCATTTAGGGACAGCAGGGCAGTTAGAACGCCGGTGTCAATAGATACAACTACTTGGCCTGGCTTGTCGGGGTCTGAGTTATCTGCTGCAGCCTTCTGTACGGGAGTCTTGAGGTAATCAGGATTCTGCAGGTGCTCAGGGATTTCTCGCAACGCATGGTTTTTGAGGAATTCATGTAACTCGTCCATGTCCCTGAAGCGAGCGGCTTCCAGGAGGCGCGGGCTATCCTTCATGGCGCGGCAAATAATGCCGCGTTGGAACAAACGGATCCAACGGGTCTGGAAGAACGCCAGGATAGGCTCCGGCAAATAGCTGCTTAGTAGCGTGGACGTATACCCCTTGTGCCCCAATGCTCTGGCCATCTCCTCAACATCGTGATCGCGCAAATAGATTTCAACGGCTGCCGAGGCCCGGAATGCGGTGACCGACAGTTGCGTGATAAAACGCCGGGTTGCCGTTTCGTCCCGGTTGCCAAATACCATGAATTCCTCAACCATTCGTTTCTGAAAAATTATGGTTCCGTCGTTGAGTTTTAGAGATTCCGGCCTGGAGGGTGTAATTAGACGCCCCGCTGTATGAAGGAACAAGTACCGCCATTCATCATTGCCCGCTGCATGAAGATCGTTTTGAAGAGCCTCGGTCATTGCAATTATCAGCTTGACCCACTCCGATTCTTGCTCTGACAGGTCAATCTTTTGCTCGCTATTCTGGCCTTTCTTACGATCCTTATAGCCGATGAGTTGATAGCCGTATTCGGTCGACTTGAAACCAGATACATCGCCTCGCTTGTTGTGAAGTTCGAAATGAAGGAAGAAACTATCGGTAATGCAAGGATGTGCGTGCACTAATAACATTTGAAATGCGAAAATAGTGTCGAGGGTGGGTATGCCCAAAATTTTGAAGATGTCACCCTTGGGTATTTTTCCGGTTAGCTCTTTGTCGCCTTTTTTCAAATATGTTGTGCCTTTCTCCACGTATGTTGCGCATATGTTTGCAGCGCCTATATCTTCAATTTTTTTAGCGTTTTCATTGCCTCCGGTGATGACTGTGCCATACTTTGATAGTTCTTTGCATGCCTCATAAGCTTCCTTTGCTCGTGTCAGGCGATATCTAGCCCACTTCAAAACTAGGATGTTGTCTTCATGAATATTTTTGAAAAGAATTTGTATTGCCGTGCTGTCTGTTAGATGTAACGGGACTTCAGTAATAAGCTTGTTTTTTACTACGGTACCGTCAGAATTTTTTTTGTGATTTGTGCGTGCGCCGGGAGTGGACTTTGCAGGTGGCTTCGGTAATGACCCTGCGAATGGGCGAGCCCAGGTTCCAGACTGAATAAAAATCTCATCTATCGAAAAAATAAACTTTGAGTACGTACGAGTCCTATTATCAATGTCCGTTCCGTTTTCCACAGCCTGCATAAAATTATGAAACATGAAGTCGATAAAAAGTCTTTTGATTTGCAGAGGGTTTTGAAAAGTGGAAACAGGCCAGCGTTCCTTGTTTTCCGAAAGGTAATATATGAGGGTGTTGAAGTCCGTGTGGCTGGGTGCCAACTTCTTGGACATGTTCTTAGAATATTCGTCGAAGACGAGCTCAGCAAACTCAGGGCCGTGGGAATTCCATAGGTAAGCCATAGGGACGTAGCCATTGTTTTCTTTACGTCCTTGAACCTCCCAACCATTCCAGTAGCGTAGGGCCACCGGATCGAGGTGTGCCTTCATTCCCTCCCAGATGTGACGGTTGCTTTCTGGCAATGCGTCCTTGCCCAACACCACAGGCAGCAACGGGATTTCCTCGCGCATTTTGGTCAGCAGCTTAGTGAAGCTTTTCGCGTACGACCGTCTGGTATTTTTTTCTACCGAGACAAGTGAGTCGTTATCGAAGGCACCCAGGAAACCTCGGATCACCCTTTCGAAAGTTGGGCTTGACAGGGACAGGTAGGTGATCGGCGTGGCGGTTACATGGCAGTAAACGTCGAAGACTTTGATCAGGTTTCCCATCTTGATACTAATACTGTTGCCGAGTAGAGCATCGAAGGAGCGCTGCATCAGCTCCAGCACATCAGGCGGCAGCACCGTGATGGGGTAAAACGGTAGACACTGCGATTTTTTGATGACTGTCAAAGCTTTATCCATTGATGGATGCTCACGTAAACCTCTGTGTTACTTGAATTTTTGTCAGGTTTGACAACCTATTGCAAGTGGCAAAGACATGGAGCGCAGCCTGGACGCCGACCTGGCCCTGGCCCTGAGCCTCAACGGGCGCGAGTTGTTGCGCGACGAGCAGCCGCTGAAGATCTTGCTGATGTCTGCCACCCTTGAGGGCGAGCGCCTGGCGGGGCTGCTGGATGACGCGCCGATCCTGCGCAGCGAAGGGCGCATGTACCCGGTGCAGGTCCGCTGGGGCCGGCCGTTTCAGCCCGGTGAATTCATCGAGCCGCGGCTGGTGCAGACCGTACTGCAAGCCCTGCATGACGAAACCGGCAGCGTGCTGGTGTTCTTGCCCGGCCAAGCGGAAATTCGTCGTGTGTGCCAGCAACTGGCCGAGGCCCTGGGCGATCGCAGCGAGGTGCTGTTGTGCCCGCTGCACGGCGAGCTGGACCTGGCGGCCCAACGCGCCGCCATCGACCCGGCCCGCGTGGGCACCCGCAAAGTGGTGCTGGCTACCAACATCGCCGAAACCAGCCTGACCATTGACGGTGTGCGCGTGGTGATCGACGCAGGGCTGGCGCGCGTCCCGAGGTTTGACCCGGGCAGCGGCATGACGCGCCTCGACACCCAGCGCATCTCCCGCGCCAGCGCCACCCAGCGCGCCGGGCGGGCAGGGCGGCTGGAGCCCGGCGTGTGTTACCGCTTGTGGTCCGAAGACCAGCACGAAGCGCTGGCGGCCTACGCCGGGGCGGAAATCCTGCAGGCCGACCTTGCGGGGCTGGCGCTGCAATTGGCGCGCTGGGGCGTGACCCCGGCCCAATTGGTGTGGCTGGATGTGCCGCCGACGGCCGCCTATGCCCAGGCCCAGGACCTGCTGCAGCGCCTGGGGGCGTTGAACGACGCCCATCTGACCGCCCACGGCCAGCAAATGGCCGAGTTGCCCGCGCACCCGCGTATCGCGCACCTGTTGCTGCGTGGGCAGGACCTTGGCCTGGCCGCCATGGCCTGTGACGTGGCGGCATTGCTGGGCGAACGCGATATCGTACGCGGCGGCGGTGCGGACCTGCACAGCCGGATGGCCTTGTTGTCTGGCGAAGAAAAAGCCCGTGGCGCCCAGGGCGGCGTGCAGCGCGCCCGGCAACTGGCGCGTCAGTATCGCGGCTACCTCAGGGGCAAGGCCGCGCAGCCGGTTGACGACCCCGACCACCCGCGCTGGCTCGGCGCGCTGCTGGCGCTGGCGTACCCGGACCGGGTCGCCCAGCAGCGGCGTGCGGGCGGGGCGGAATATCGCCTGGCCAATGGCCGGGCGGCGTTATTCGCCGAAGCCGACAGCTTGATGAAACAACCTTGGCTGGTGATCGCCGACCTGGGCAGCCGCCAGGGCCAGCGCGAGGAGCGCATCTACCTGGCGGCGGATTTCGACCCGGCGCTGTTCGACACAGTGCTGGCCGAACAAGTGCGCAACGTGGACCAACTGGACTGGGACGAGCGCGAAGGCGTGCTGCGCGCCGAACGCCAGCGCAAGGTCGGCGAACTGGTGCTCAGCCGCGAACCGCTGACCGGCCTGGACGAAGCCGCACGCAACCAGGCGCTGGTCAACCTGGTGCGGCGCAAAGGCCTGGAGCTGCTGCCCTGGACCCCGGAGTTGCGCCAGTGGCAGGCGCGGGTCCTGCTGCTGCGCCACCTCGACACCGCCAGCCCCAGCCAATGGCCAGACCTCAGCGACAGCGCCTTGCTCGCCACCCTGGAGCACTGGCTGATGCCGTATCTGGGCAAAGTCTCGCGCCTGAGCCATTTTGCCCAGCTGGACCTGGCAAGCCTGCTGCACAACCTGCTGCCCTGGCCATTGCCGCAACGCCTGGACGAATGGGCGCCCGCCCACGTGAAGGTGCCGTCGGGCTCATCCATCCGCCTGGATTACAGCGAGCAACCGCCGATTCTGGCCGTGCGCCTGCAAGAGCTGTTCGGCCTGGCCGACACCCCGCGCATCGCGGGCGGGCGGCAGGTGGTCAAACTGCACCTGTTATCGCCCGCCCGCCGCCCGGTGCAAGTCACCCAGGACCTGGCGAACTTCTGGCGCAGCACCTACAGCGAGGTCAAGAAAGATTTGAAGGGGCGTTACCCTAAGCATTACTGGCCCGATGATCCTTTAGTGGCAGAGGCGACTGCCAGAGCGAAGCCTAGGAAGCCCTGAGTAAATCATCCCTCGTCTTTTCGGCTACCGTGCGAACGGCGCCTTTCGCTCGATACCTGTGCGAAGAGCGCTCTGCGTTTGTGGGCCGATGTGCAAGCGCAGTGTGCTGGTCACTACAGTCATAGCCTTGAGGGGCGGCTTCTATCTGGTGTCCTTAATACCTCATTTGAACAACGCTTCCATAGTCAGCTGATACGTGAGGTGGAGCTATGAACTCTCAGGGCATCGTGCTCAATGATGAGCAGGTCGAGTTGAGCTGACGGTAACTGCCGTAGCATGGCGCGTGTCGCCGGTAATTCTCCGGCCAGCATCTAGCGGACCGGGGCCGCCAACGACATCAAGCCGCATTTGACCTGCACGTTCAAACTGTCCAATGATCCTCAGTTCAAAGAAAAATTCTGGGGCGTTATCGGACTGTACCAAAGGGACGTCCGTCAGGACGCTGAGGTGCGCAACTGCCAAATCGAGGCCGATGCCCAGGAAGAAAGCAGAGCGACGGCGTAGCGCTTAAATGCATGCTTTGATCCGTTGGTCTCCTTTTCGGAACCCTTTTCAGATTTTACCCACTCATGACAATAAGGAAAGCACAGTTGCCATTCATGGATCTTAAAGTCTATATAGAAAATCAGAAGATATATGATGAATGTGAATCGTGTCGGTGGGTACAGCTCATTTCAAACGCCTACTAGTAGTCGCCCAGCCGCCACAGAGACTGATAACACCCTCGGGCGCGCAGAGGCGGACACTGCCCCCGTATTTGAAGCAAGGCGCAATACTTCTCTAGCGGGCAGAACTGATAGGCCCAGGCTTTTATCGGAAGCAATAATTGGCGCGCCGCAGGCAGGCAATGGCAGTCAAGGAAAGTCCGCCACACTCAACGCTAAAAAAGATGTCAGTAAAGAATTGAATCATGCACTTTTGGAGTTTTCCAAGAAGTCTGGTCTTAAACTTTTTCACCATCGACCGACAGAATTAAAGGCCGCGGCTGAATTGTTAAGCCCACTTCAGGGGAAAACAACGTTTTCTCGACGCGAACAGCTGGTGTTGATCGATGCAAGTTTGATGTTGGGGAAAATTCCGCCAGCCACGTTGGCCAAGTACCCAGCCGTCACCCCCTTAATTGAACAAATAGATCGCTTCACGGGGTCGGCGCGCGAATTGAGTCAGGCATTAAGTCAATCCGCTGCACAGCTTGAACATGATGCAAAAGTACCATCATTTTCCCAATTCCTCTTAGAAAAGCATCCGGGGACGATTGCGGTGGTGGGGGATGAAAACACGTTGCAGTTGACCCAAAAGGGCCGGGATAAGTATAAATTTTTAAAGCAGGATTTTGAACTTACAGCCTTAGATCGCCATGAGATCCCAGCTTCGGGTTCGCAGTTGAGCGCGCGTGATATTGCCGTTACAAAACTCATTGAAGGCGGCTATCAAACCTATCAAAACGCATTGCGAAACCCTAACGACTCGATCAGCACAAGACGGGCGCTGTTAGAGTGCGCGGAAGTTGTTACTCAACTCGCCAAAGCGAAACCTGAAGAAGTAAAAAAGGATCGCATCGCAACTGTTTTTCCTGGTGGGGTTACTGATCCATCAAAATTAGAGCCGGGGAAAATATACAAGGAACGTGGGTTTGTCTTTGTTGGTGGCGAGCGTCCTTCAGATCAGGGTCGTCATATGATGATAAAAATGACCAAGGGATATGCGGTTGATGCACGGAGATATTACGGCCATTCCATGAATAATGAAGATAAACTTCAGTGGATTTCCCTTCCAGGGGCACAGTTCCGATTTGACGGTGTTTCTTCAGGGAATAACAAAAAAACGTATATGTTTTCGCAGGTTTCTCGGTAGGGGGCTTCGACGCCGCTCAGAGGCTCGCTTCAGCTGTAGGACGCTGTAGCGTCGCATCGTTGGAAATGTCTTGGGGTCCTGTCTCAAAAAACTGAACTACGCCTCCATAGTCAGTCGGGACGTGAAATGGAGCCATAAACCCTCAAGACATCGTGCTCAATGATGATGAGCAGGTCGAGTTGAACCGATAGGTTCGCTCGGCCATCATCAGCCAACGTGACGGTCGCTGAACCCACCGCACGTGCCAAGCCGCGCCGCTAGTCCGCCGGATTATTTCAAAACCTGAAACCCTGAATTGCCGTACGCACGCATTCTGTTCACGCGGTGAATGAGCAACGATGGCACCTACTGAAGCCACGCCCGTCGGCGTGGTTGCCCGAGGATGCCGCGATGCAGACCCCCGATGAGCAGGACCCTTGCCCCTGGCACGCTGGCGAATTGCAGTTGCAGCGCAGCGTCGGGGCGGTGGAGCGCATGGTCAAGCCGGGCAAGTCGCAGTTGGCGCGCAATTACATGCCCGACCAGCATCGCGAGTTCTACGCGCAATTACCGTTCGTGGTGTTGGGCAGTGTCGACCCGCACGGTAACCCCTGGGCCACGTTGCGGGCCGGGCAGCCGGGGTTTATGCACTCGCCTGAGCCGCGTCGGTTGGTGCTCGACTTGCCGCGTGAAACCGCGGACCCGGCCGACGCGGGCATGGAGGACGGTGACGCCATCGGCATGCTCGGTATTGAGCTGCATACCCGGCGCCGCAACCGCCTCAATGGCTTTGTACGGCGCAGCCATGATGCGGGTTTTGACATCGATCCCACGCAGTCCTACGGCAACTGCCCACGCTATATTCACCTGCGTCGCTACGCTTTTGACCCCACTCCGCCAGGCGAGGTGAGCGAATCGGGCGCGATGAATGAGCGGGATCGGGCCATCGTCACGACCGCCGATTCGTTCTACGTGGCTTCCTACGTGGTGCGCGACGGTGAGCGTCAGGTGGACGTGTCCCATCGCGGCGGCAAGCCGGGGTTTATTCGTATCGATGAACACGGCGCGCTGAATGTGCCGGACTTCAACGGCAACCTGTTCTTCAACACCTTGGGCAATCTGCTGCTCAACCCCCGCGCCGGGCTGGTGTTTGTCGACATGCACAGCGGCGACCTGTTGCAGATGACCGGGCGCACCGAAGTGATCATCGATTCTCCCGACACCCTGGCCTTTATCGGTGCCGAGCGGATGTGGCGTTTCTACCCCGAGCACGTGGTGCGTCGCCCCGCTGGCCTGCCGTTGCGCTGGGCCGACATGGACGACGGCCTCTCGCCCAACGTGCTGATGACCGGCAGTTGGGAGGACCGCGAAGCGCGCCTCAAGGCCGCCGCGCTGGCGCAGAGCTGGCGCCCGTATCGCGTTACCGAGGTGGTGGACGAAAGCGCGACAGTTCGCTCGTTTTATCTGCGGCCCGATGACGACGCTGGCATTCCGGTGCGGCTGCCCGGCCAGCACTTGCCTGTTCGCGTGAATGTGGCGGGCCAGGCTGCGCCGATGGTGCGCACGTATACGCTGTCGAACGGGCCGTCGGAGGAGGCCTTGCGCATCAGCGTGAAGCGCGAGGGGGTGGTGTCGACGCACTTGCATGAGCACGTGCGGGTTGGCGATGTGATCCAGGCGCGCGCCCCGGCCGGGGCATTCACCCTGGACACCCGCGTGCGCCGCCCGGCGGTATTGCTGGCAGCGGGTGTGGGGGTGACGCCGGTGCTCGCCATGGCCCGGCATTTGTTGCATGAGGGGCGACGTACCCGGTATGTGCGGCCGACGTGGGTGTTCCAGTCGGCCGTAAACAAGGCGCAACGCGCCTTTCAGGATGAGCTGGCGGCGCTGGCCGATGCGTCGGAAGGGCGCCTGCATTACGTCAGATTGCTGAGCGATATTACCGATGCGCAGCCAGCGGACTACGACCACGAAGGCCGACTGAGCATGGACCTGTTGCGCGAACACCTGCCTTTTGACGACTACGACTTCTACCTGTGCGGCCCGCAAGGTTTCATGCAGCACCTGTATGACGGTTTGCGCGGGCTGAATGTGAGCGACACGCGTATTCACGCCGAAGCGTTCGGGCCTTCGAGCTTGCGCCGTCAGGTCGAGGCTGGCGCGGCTGCGCAGGCGTTGGCGCCGGTGTCTACGGAGTCGGTGCCGGTAGTGTTCATGGCCTCCACCAAGGAAGCGCGCTGGAGCCCGGGCAGCGGTTCGTTGCTGGAGCTTGCCGAGCAGCGTGACCTGGAACCTGCGTTCGGATGCCGGGGCGGGACCTGCGGCACGTGCCGTACCAAGGTGCTCAAGGGCACAGTGACCTATGCGCACCCGGTGTCTTTTGCGGTGGGGCAGGACGAAGCCCTGATCTGCCGTGCGCTGCCGGCCCAAGGCTGTGGGCCTTTGCATCTGGAACTGTGACGTATGGCACAGAGCCTTCATAAAACTGTCATATTTCCTACATTATGTGCGTGTACAATTCTTGTTACAGATTGATTTGACGCTATTTTTTGACCTTTGCGTCGGTCAGTTCCACTGCTCTCCACGGTCTGTTTCCAGACCGTCATCCTTTCTGGATCGGGGTCATCCCATATGCCTGAAGTGAAATTATGTCGATCCTTGCCGTCGACCTAGCCGGGATGCTTCCCGCACTGTTACCGCGCTTATGGACATTCGCACTACGCCTTTCGGGCACGCATCAGGACGCTGAAGCGCTGGTCAAGCGTGCCTGCGAACAGGCGCTTGAAAACACGCATTTATTTCCCGGCGATACGTCCGCGCTCAAGTGGATGTTGTTTCGGGTGTACACCACCTGGACCCACAGCCAATCGCAGCGTGGTGCCGGTGTGCCGCCGGATATCGAGGGGGGCGCTCAGTGCGAACCGGCCCATCGGCGCACGCTGGCAGCGGTGGGTGGGCTGTCGGTCGAGCACCGGGGCCTGGTGCTGCTGGTCGATATCGAGCGCATGAGCTGCACGGAGGCCGCGCAACTGCTCGGCCTGCCGGTGAGCGTGATTGTTCGGCGCTTGTCACAGGCCCGGCAGGCCGTCGGTGCACAGGTGGGGTGACGACGCTTACTGCGCGGCTGGCAGCAGGAACCGTGCAATCACCGGCAGGTGGCTGGAGATGCGTACGGTATCGTCGCCGCGCACCCGGCCTTCGACGCGCTTGATGCGCGAACTGTAAAACAGGTAGTCGAGGGTGCGGTCTGGCCCGTCCAGCGTCGGATCATTCGGAAAATACGTCAGCCATTTTTCCCGGTCGATGCCGCTCGATTCGCTGTTGCTCGGGATCATCGGGTATTTCTCCCACAACAGATGCAGTTCGCTGTCGGGCGAGTATTGCCCGCGCTTGCTGGCGTCCAGGCGCAGGAATTGCCCCAGCGGCAACCCGTTGAAATCCCCGCCAATGAGCCAGGGCGTGCCCCGGCCTTCGAACTTGTCGAGCAACTTGACGGTGGCCCGCACTTGTTCGGGCAGGGCGTTGTGCCCGGGTGCGCGGTCGTCCAGGCGGGTGTTGACCACCGCCAGTTGGCCGCCATCGCTGAGCGGCATGTAGGTCAGCAACAAGGCGGGCTTGGGGGCGAACTGGCGGCTGATCAGGTTGCCCGGCGCTGCGGGCAGCGGCAGGCGCTCGGCGTGTTCCACCTGGTAGCGGCTCAAGGTGACCAGTTTGCGGCCAACGCTGCCGAAGATGTGCAGGTCGGGGATGAAGTCGGCTTTCCAGTCGAACGCCTGGGCGCTGCACGGGTAGAGGTCGGCCACGCGCTCCTGGAGCAGGGCGAGTTGGTCCTGGTAGCCGGAGCGCTTGGCGTTTTCATCGAGCTCCTGCAGCAACAGGAGGTCGGGCTGCTCGTCACGGATGACCCGTGCCACTTCGTCCAGGCTGTAGGCCATGTCTTGCACCGTGGGGCGCTCGTCCGGGCCGCTGCCGTCGGGGGTGTCGTACCAGAACACGTAGTTCTTGCCCGCCAGGTATTGCACGTTCCAGGTCATCACTTTGAGGGCCTGGCCGGGCAGCAGCGTGGGCGCGCGCGGGGCCATGCAGCGCACGGGCAAGGTTTGCTTGCCCACGGGGCGCCAGGTGAGGCTGTAGATCAGGGCCGTCAACAGGGCTGCCAGAAGCAGCAGCCCCAGCAGGGTAAGGCGCAGTAGTCGGGTCATCGGGTTGGCTTATAGCGGCGCGGGACAGGCACGGAGCATAACTGAGTCCAGGGGGTCAGCGCGCGTCGGCGTCGGCCCCGATCAACATGAACAGGCGAAACACCACCACGCTGGTGAACAATTGCAGAAAGCTTTGCGCCGTGTCGAGCAGCACGCCCACGCCCAGGCTCGGCTCGGGGTACACCGCCATGCTGACGCCTTGCAGCAGCCACAGCGGGACCATCACTGCCAGCAGGCACGCCAGGATTCGCCAGAAATGCCCCCGGCTCAGGCGGATACTTTCTTTCATGGCAGACAACGCCGACAGGCCGCGCAGCACCAGCAGGTATTCGGCAAACGCGAGTATCACCATCAACAACAGTCCCAGCAGCATATACAGCGACATGCCCAGCAAGATCAGCAGCGAACTCACCGCGGTCAACAGCACAAACCGCGGCCACAGGCCTACGGCCATGGCCAGCACGTCACGGGTGTGCGGGGCCTCGCCACGGGTGCGGGCGTCAAGAAACAGGATCAGCGCCCCGGTGTACAGCGGATAGATCAGCACCCCCAGCATGATGTCGTAGCCAGCAAAGGCGTCCGCCCCCAACGTGCGATCAAGCAGTTGCGCGCCCAGCGCCTGCAGAATCAACAGGGGCAGGCACAACTGCACGATGGCGCCGAGGTTGCGCTGGAAAAAATAAAACGAGTCACGCAGGACGGTTAACGGGTTCATCGGGGTCTTCGCCGGCCAAAAAAGCAGGCGCCCACTGTAACCGATCACGCTTGAGGGCAAGCAAACGTAAACCTTGCGTAAAGGCTATTGAAACATCTGGCAACAGCCCCATAACTAGGCTGTACCGCGCCCCGGGTGGGGCAGGCCCAGATTTTTACCGGCAATCTAACGAGGTCGCCATGAACAGCGAAGAACAAACCCTGATCGATGGACTGTTTTCACGGTTGCAGCAAGCCGAAACGGATTCAGCCCCACGCGACGCCGCTGCCGAGGCGCGGATCAAGGAGCATCTGATTCGCCAGCCCGCCGCCGGGTATTTCATGACCCAGTCGCTGCTGGTGCAAGAGCACGCGCTCAAGACCCTGGATGCGCAAAACAAGCAGCAGGCGCAGCAAATCCAGCAGTTACAGGCCGAGTTGCAGCAGGCCCGCAGCGCGCCGCAACAACCGGCGCCGAGCAGCGGTGGTTTCCTGTCGAGCATTTTTGGCGGTGGCTCCCGCGACCCTCAGCCTGCCCAGAGCGCACCGGCGTCGTCGGGCGGTGGCTGGCGTGAACCGGCGCGTCCGTCCTTTGGGCAGCCCGCGCCGCAGCAAAACTATCAGCAGCCGCCACAGAACTATCAACAACCTCAGCAAGCCCCGGCAGCGCCGATTGGCAGCGGCTTTTTGGGCGGCGCGTTGAAAACCGCCGCCGGTGTGGCCGGTGGCGTGATGCTGGCCGAAGGCATCAGCAGCCTGTTCCACCACAACCAGCAACCGCAGATTGTCGAAGAAATCATCGAACAACCGGCGCCTGCCAGCGGCAATGGCGGCTGGGGCAACGATGACCAGCGCTTCGCCAACAACGACAGCTGGGGCAACGACAATTCGGACAGCTTCGCTGACAACGGCGACTATTCCGACGATTCCTCTTCCTTTGGCGACGACGACTCCTACGTCTGACCCACCCTCAACCGGGGCGCTTCGTCGCCCCGGTCTGATTTTTACCGGAAACGTTCTTGTGGCTGGCATACTGGCGACCTTTTCGGGCTGTCGAGTCCGGGGTCCCTGGGTGTGCCACGAGGATTTGCGGTGAAAAAGATTGCCGTGTTCGCCGATGTTCAAAACCTCTATTACACCGTGCGCCAGGCGTATGGTTGCCATTTCAACTACGCCGCGTTGTGGGCTGATATCAGCGCGCGGGGGCAGATCGTCGAGGCGTATGCCTATGCCATCGACCGGGGCGACAGCAAACAGCAGCAGTTCCAGCAGATCCTGCGCAACTTGGGGTTCACCGTCAAACTCAAGCCCTACATCCAGCGCAGCGACGGCTCAGCCAAGGGTGATTGGGACGTGGGCATCACCCTTGACGTGATGGACGCCGCCGATCATGTCGACGAAGTGGTGCTGGCCTCCGGTGACGGCGATTTCGACATGCTGCTGGAGCGCATCATCAATAAACACGGCGTTGAAGCCGTGGCCTACGGCGTGCCGGGGTTGACGGCCAACTCACTGATCCGCGCCGCCAGCCGCTACGTACCGATCGAAGGCGCTTTGTTGCTCAAATAATCAGAGGGAGTGG
Source organism: Pseudomonas sp. SDO5215_S409 (assembly GCF_054071325.1). Classification (NCBI taxonomy): domain Bacteria; kingdom Pseudomonadati; phylum Pseudomonadota; class Gammaproteobacteria; order Pseudomonadales; family Pseudomonadaceae; genus Pseudomonas; species Pseudomonas sp. SDO5215_S409. The sequence goes on from NZ_JBSVWN010000052.1 coordinate 14,551, forward strand.
GAACAGGTTTGGAACGTATCGCGGTCATCGACTTTGAAACCACCGGCATCTCGCCGAGCAGCAGTTGCCGGGCCACGGAAATCGCCGTGGTCATCCTTGAGCGGGGCCAGATCGTGGACCGCTACCAGAGCCTGATGAACGCGGGCGTGCGCGTGCCGGGCTTTATCGAGCAGCTCACCGGCATCAGCAACGCCATGTTGCGCAGCGCCCCCTCGGCCGAGCGGGTGATGAACGAGGTCAACGAATTTGTCGGCACCACGCCACTGCTCGCGCATAACGCCGCCTTCGACCAGAAGTTCTGGGACTTCGAGCTGGGCCTGATCCGCCGCACCCGCCTGCAAAAATTTGCCTGCTCCCTGCTACTGGCCCGGCGCCTGATGCCTGCGGCCCCGAACCACAAACTCGGCACCCTGACCGCCTTCGCCCAACTGCCCCACACCGGCAAGGCCCACCGAGCGATGGCCGACGCCGAGATGGCCGCCAACCTCACCACGCACCTGGCCGAGCAACTGCGCAGCGTGCACGGCTTGCGCGAGCTGTCGCATGAGCTGTTGTGCGGGTTGCAGAAGGTGCCGGCGGCGAAGATGGGGGATCATTTGAAAAAACACCGCTTCGCCTGATCGCACCGGTGTGAGGGGCTATAGCCCGTTCAACGGCTGGCCTCTCAATTGAGCATCAATGTGTTCAAGTAGGGTTTGAACCAGGCCCGACGCATAGCGCTGCATTTGTACGCGCTCGTCGTCGTCATTTATGCCAAGGAAGGTTGCATAGGCAACGGCACCTACTTTTTTATAGCCATCGCCATATTCGTCGTCACAAAATCGCTGCTTCAGCGCCGCCAACCCTTCGCTGATTGCCTGTGGATGTTGGTTGCCATGGATGCGTTGAACAAACAGTGCAGCGACTTGGGCCAGGGTGCCGGCATAGCGCACGACATGGATCAGGTCCGCCGCATCTTTAGGTTCATGCCTTTGGTCCAAGGCAATGGCTTTGAGGATCACAAAAGCAGGGACATCCGCAAAGCGGACGTTGTCGACTGACAGGCCGCCACCATCAAGCAGTTCTGCGCTGACGGTTTTTTCCTGATACCAATCGTGGACAATCCCGGCGTGTTTGATTGTAAGGGCCGACACCTCCTCGCCATTGACGCTGATGGCCCTGCCCGGCGCATCGCCCCCTGCATCCCTGAGCAACTCGACAATCACTTCGATGCGCTCGTCAACACGTCTGCGCCAGCGCCACGATGCCGCTTTGCCGTCTTCTACCACCCGCGAAAAACCACGGGCTTTGAGTTGTACTGCCAAGCTCGTGTACTCGTTGCCTTCGGCCAGAACGTTTAGGTTCAGTACCATGTCGACGTCTGAGGTGCCGGCATGTGCGGGGATTTCTGGCGGAGCCTCAGGGGTGAGGTAGCGAGGGACAAGTCCGCCAATCAGACGCAAGGTGTCCTTCAGGTGCCCAAAGGCACCGAACAGCGTCAGCAATGTTCGCTCACAGGCGAGCGTGACATCTTCGTTGTATCCCGCAAAGGTGCGGGGTTTCACCTCTTCCATTGTGCCTCCAGGATGCGCCTTATGTGGTCGGCCAGTTCTTTGTTGCGCCCCTGCCCATTCAGCAGGTCCAGGTACAGGATGTAGGGACTTGCAAAAAAAGCGCGATCGTCGGGATGCATGTCCAGAAACAGCAAGCTCGCGCCATCACGTTCGATAAGGGTCACATTGGCGCCTTTCTCGGCGGGCTTCAGGTTCAGCGCCTTGGCCATTTTTTCGGCGTATCCGCTGGGCACAATGATTTCTGCGCTGTCGGTACTGGTGAGCAAGGGGGCGAATACGTTCGCGGCCGCAGTGCCGGTAAACGCCCAGGGGAAATCGATGCCTTGACGGTTTATCTGGTCTGTCAGATGGGAGAGCAGCAGCTTGGGATCTTCAACGAACGTGTACCAGCGGGAAGTTTTTTCCTGGTGCTTTTTCCACGCTTCAGCCCATGCATCCAGCAGGGGGCCGGGTGCTATCAGGCTTCGTCGTTTCGTCGGCCCCCCGCCAACGGATTTGGACCATTCGCGCAACGTCAATTCCTGAAGCACCAACGAGCAGGTGTATTGGGACGTGTCTGCCAACGCGGCCAGTTCAATACCTGTAAGCCACTGGTTGTTATGTTTCATGAGGGCATGGATGACGTTTTCGCGAGCGCCGGTAAAAAGCTTGATCGCGCGTTTGGACACTGACGGTGTAGCGGGTTTCTGAACATTAATCAGCCACAGCCCGTGTTTCAGAAACAGGCTGCCGCCCAGCTCAAAGAAGGCGATACCGCGCTCTTTCAAATCTCTCTTGGCTCCGGGGCTGAGTGTTTCAGCGGCAACCATTTTGACCGTATCCACCGACGTGAGGCTGCTGCCCTTAACGGAGTCCAGGCGCCAAATTGCCTCGCGAATGTCTCGCGGATACCCCGTATTGATGGCTTTTACGAAAATTCGCAGGTTTTTAGAGGGGGTTTCTACATTGAACACCGCGTCGGGCCGTGACGATGTGTCGTCAAGATAATCCGAATTTTCTGAATCCCGCTGGATACGGGTATCGTGCCCAAATGCGTCTCGCAGGCTCGCGGCCAAACCCTCTATCACGGGGGATTGGGTATCGAGTTGTTTATTGTGGTGTCGGGTCATGGCTTAGCTTGAAACCTCTTGGGACGATGCGACAGCCTCCATGGATTTTTGAATTTTAGCTTAAATGCAAATTTTAGCTGTGCAGAAAAAATTCAATTTTTTACTAAAGATTGCTTGTTTTAATGCGCCTAGGATTTTCCTTCCAACTGCCCCAACGGCACCCGCCGCTCAATCGCACTCGACAAAATAATCGATGTCTTGCTGAACCCGAATTTCGCCACTCGGTTGATCAAGTTCTCCAGTTGCGGCATCGAGCCCACCGCCGCTTGCATGATCACGCAGGGGTCGCCCGTTACGCGGTGGCATTCGGTCAGTTCGGGGATTTTGCCGAGTTCGTCGTAGACCTTTTGGCTGCCATGGTTGGTCAGGCGCAGTTCGATCACGCACTGGATCGGCAGGCCGACCTTGGACAAGTCCACCTTGGCCTGGTAACCGGTGATCACGCCGCTGGCTTCGAGCTTGGCCACGCGTTCGGCCACGGCGGGGGCGGAGAGGTTTACCGTGCGCGCCAATTGCGCGTAGGACGCGCGACCGTCTTCCAGTAGGGCGCTGAGTAGCATGCGGTCGTATTTGTCCAAGAAAAAGCTCCTGCGGGGCGTGGCTTTCGAAAGAGGGGTTTATAGCCCTCACAACCTCGTTTTGAAAAGTGTATGGGCGGTTTAAACAGGTTTTGTAACTTATGTTTGTTCATCCGCCTTTTTAAAATAAGCCTCCCTTGTCCTGCCGCAGAGCTGCCCAATGCCTGGCCCACGTCGCTTCTCGTTACCGTTGATCGCCGCCTTTTTTGCGTTGTACGTGATCTGGGGGTCTACCTACCTGGTGATCCGGATTGGCGTGGCGTATTGGCCACCGTTGTTGATGGCGGGCGTGCGTTTTGTGATCGCGGGTGGGTTGATGTATGGATTTTTGCGCTGGCGCGGGGCGCCGGCACCCACTTGGGCGCAGTGGAAGGCCGCTGGCAAGATCGGCATTTTGTTGCTCACCTTTGGTAACGGCGCGGTGAGCGTGGCCGAGCACATGGGGGTGGCGTCCGGTGTCGCGGCGTTGGCGGTGGCGACGGTGCCGTTGTTTACCTTGCTGTGCGGGTATTTCTGGGGGGCGCGTAATACCCGTCTGGAGTGGGCGGGCGTGGTGCTGGGGATCATCGGCATCGCTATGCTCAACATGGGCTCCAACCTGCAGTCGAGCCCCACTGGCGCTGCGTTGTTGCTGTTTGCCGCTGCCGCGTGGGCGTTTGGGTCGGTGTGGAGCAAGCACTTGCCGCTGCCCGCTGGGGCCATGGCCAGTGCGGCGGAAATGTTGATTGCCGGTGTCGCGCTGCTGGCCCTGGCGGCGTTGAAGGGTGAGCGCCTGGAGGCCATGCCGCCGCTGGAAGGTTGGCTGGCCCTGGCCTACCTCACGGTGTTTGGCTCGATCATCGCGTTCAACGCCTACATGTACTTGCTCAAGCACGTGCGCCCGGCGGCCGCGACCAGCTATGCCTACGTGAACCCGGCGGTGGCGGTGTTGCTGGGCATCGTGTTTGTCGGTGAAACCATTGGCCGCGAAGAAGCCTTGGCGATGCTGGTGATCATCAGCGCGGTGGTGTTGATCGGCCTGCCACAGTGGCGCAAGCCCAAACCGGAAATAAGGTAAACTGCCGCGCATTGCGACCCTGCGCTAAATTTTCCTACGGTATTTCCATGACTTTCGCCACCCTTGGCCTGATCGAACCCTTGCTGCGCGCCCTCGAGACGCTTGGCTACCAGACCCCGACGCCGGTGCAGGCGCAAGCCATTCCGGCGGTGCTGGCCGGTCGCGACCTGATGGCTGCGGCCCAGACCGGCACCGGCAAAACGGCGGGTTTCGCACTGCCGCTGCTGCAATTGCTGAGGATGGAAGGGCCGAAAGTCGCCGCCAACTCGGTGCGCTCGTTGATCCTGGTGCCCACCCGCGAGCTGGCCGAACAGGTTCACGAAAGCGTGCGCCAGTACGCCGAACACCTGCCGTTGACCACCTACGCGGTGTACGGCGGCGTGAGCATCAACCCGCAAATGATGAAGCTGCGCCGTGGCGTGGACGTGCTGGTGGCCACCCCGGGTCGCCTGCTCGACCTGTTCCGCCAGAACGCGCTCAAGTTCAGCCAACTGCAAACCCTGGTGCTCGACGAAGCCGACCGCATGCTCGACCTGGGCTTCTCCGAAGAACTGTCGAACATCTACCGGGTGCTGCCGAAAAAGCGCCAGACCCTGCTGTTTTCCGCGACCTTTTCCGATGACATCCGCCTGCTCGCCGGGCAGATGCTCAACGACCCGCTGAGCATCGAGGTCAGCCCGCGCAACGTCGCCGCCAGCACCGTCAAGCAATGGGTGGTGCCGGTGGACAAAAAGCGCAAGGCCGAGCTGTTTGTGCACCTGATGCGCAAGGGCCGCTGGCAGCAGGTGCTGGTGTTCGCCAAGACCCGCAACGGCGTGGACGCGCTGGTGGAAAAACTCCAGGGCCTGGGCGTCAATGCCGACGGCATCCACGGCGACAAACCCCAGGCCACGCGCCAGCGGGCGCTGGACCGTTTCAAGGCCGGTGAAGTGCAGATCCTGGTGGCCACCGATGTCGCGGCCCGGGGCCTGGATATCGAAGACCTGCCGCTGGTGATCAACTTTGACCTGCCGATCGTCGCCGAGGACTACATCCACCGCATCGGGCGGACCGGGCGGGCGGGCAACACCGGCGAGGCGATTTCGCTGGTGTGTGCCGATGAGGTGAACATGCTGTCGGCCATCGAGATGCTGACCCGTAAGACATTGCCTCGCCACCCCGAACAGGATTTCGAGCCCGAGCACCGTGTGCCCGACACCGATGCGAGCGGGCAGGTGGTGAAGAAACCGAAAAAGCCGAAAAAACCCAAGGCGTCCGGCGGCGGTGGCAAGCGTAACCTGGGGCGTTGGGTGGACAGCGGTGAAGTCGCCGCGCCCGAGCCTTCGGTGAAGCCGGTGCGCAAGGTGCCGGTGTTCAATACCGGGCCGCGCAAGAAGAAGTAGGTTTTACCGCGCCCGTTCGGGCCTCATCGCAGGTGGGGCGGCCCCCCTGCGTTGAATGTAGTTACACTGCTTCACGGAGGAACGGGTCGGTAATGCTTCAGGCCTTGAGCCATTCCAGCATGCCCCGCCCGGCAGCCCGCCCGCTGGCAAAACACCCCGTCAGCAAATACCCGCCGGTGGGCGCCTCCCAGTCCAGCATCTCCCCTGCACAAAACACCCCGGGCAATGGCTTGAGCATCAGCCGCTCATCCAGCGCTTCGAACGGCACGCCGCCCGCGGTGCTGATGGCTTCGTCGAGGGGGCGGGGTTTTAGCAGGGTCAACGGCAACGCCTTGATGTTCGCGGCCAACTGCGCCGGGTCGTTGAAGTGGTCAGCCGGGCTCAGTTCCCGCAACAGCGCAGCCTTTACCCCGCCCAGCCCCAATTGGCTGTGCAGGTGCTTGCTCATCGAGCGTGACCCGCGCGGCTTGGCCAGGGCGGCCTGAACCTTGTCCAGCGGCTTGCCCGGCAGCAGGTCGATGTGCACCGTGGCGGCGCCGTGGCGGTTGATCGCTTCACGAATCGGCGCCGACAAGGCGTAGACCAGGCTGCCTTCAATCCCCGTCGCGGTGATCACGCATTCCCCCAATCGGGGCTTGTCGTCATTGAGCCCGATGGCGACGTTTTTCAGCGGCGCCCCGGCGAATTTGCTCACCATCAATTCACTCCAGGCCGACACCTCGAACCCGCAGTTGCTTGGTTGCAGGGGCACGTAGGGCACGCCTTTGTCTTCGAACCACTTCAGCCACGCGCCGTCCGAACCCAGGCGTGACCAACTGCCGCCGCCCAGGGCCAGTAACACGGCATCGGGTTGCAGGTGTTTGTCGCCGTCGGGGCTGTGGATAAGCAGGCTGCCGTCCGGGTTCCAGCCGTGCCAGCGATGGCGGGTGTGGATAACCACGCCCTGGTCCCGCAGGCGCTTGAGCCAGGCGCGCAGCAGCGGGGCGGCTTTCATGTCGGTAGGAAACACTCGGCCCGAGCTGCCGACAAAGGTTTCAATGCCCAGGCCGTGTATCCATTCGCACAAGGCGTCGGCACCAAACTGACGCAGCAACGGCGCCATATGCGGCGCCCGCTCGGCGTAGCGCGAGACAAAGGCTGCGTACGCTTCGGAGTGGGTGATGTTCATGCCGCCCACGCCCGCCAGCAGGAACTTGCGGCCCACCGAGGGCATGCCGTCGTACAGATCGACCCCCACACCGGCCTGGCTCAACACTTCGGCGGCCATCAAACCGGCGGGGCCGCCGCCGATAATGGCAACGCGGGGGGAAGGGGAGGCGGGCATCGAAAGGCCTGATCGACAAAGAGTGGGCGCACATTGTAAGCAATGGCGCCCACCACGGGAAATTCCCCGCGGTTGTCAGGCAAAGCCGGTGTTGGTGTTCGGCGGGTACTCGTTGTCGCGGTCGGCCTGGGTGATCGGGCCGCCCGTAAGGCCGTATTTGTCCAGGGTCGGCACCAAGGCACCAAAGAACTGGCCCTGTTGCTTGTCGCGCTTGACCACTTCGATGATCGGGAACACGAACGCCGTGACAATCCCCACACCCGCCGCCGCCCAGCCCAGCACACCGGCGAAGGTCCCGGCGATGGCCGCGGCGTCGGCGATGCCGAACAGGCCCGCGCCGCCTTCGATGATCGACGCCACGGCCGCGCCGGTGCCCAGGGCGCCGCTGGTCAGGGAGAAGCCTGCGTTGAGTTTGTCGCCGGAGAACGCGCTGTTCACCCCGCTGATCAGGCCGAACACGCCGCCGATAAAGCTGCCCGCGCCGCCCACCAGTTTGCCCAGGTTGCCGAGTTTGTTCAGGCCGTCGGTGTTTTGCACCATCTTGCCGGTGGGGAATTCGCCGATGCCCTGGGGCTTGCTCGGGTCGATGGGCGTGGGTTTCCAGGCCATGCCGTAGCCCGCTTCCTTGGCGTATTTGGTGCCGCCTTCGGTGATCAGGCCCGCGAACTGCATGCCCGCCGCCACGCGCCCGGCATTGTCGGCGGCGCTGTTGCCGCCGGTGGCCGAGCGCGCAGCCAGTACGCCACCGGCCAGCAGGGCACTGCCGATGTGCAGCAAGCCTTGCTTGTAGGCATCGCTGGCGTTGAGCTTGAGCCCGTCCACGGCCTTGGGCAGCACGTCGCTGATCTTCTGGCCCTGACGGTTGACGTCCCACATCGAGCGGATCAACGAGATCACATCCTGTGGCTTGATCTGCGCGCCGGTGGCGTCCTTGAACATGTCCGGGTTGCCGGCCATGGCCTTGTCGATGATGGCCTCGGTCTTGGCCTCGTCGAAGTTGCCGTTGGCATCGCCGAAGGCACTTTTGAGCACGTCGTCGTTGGCGCCGTTGACCAGCGTGTCGGAGATCGACTGGTTGACGTATTGCTGCACCGTCGAGGAGTCCTGCGCCGACACCTTGTCGCCCAGGAACTCTTTGAGCAGCGCCGCGTGGGCCGCGTACTGGCCAATGACCGTCATCGGGTCGGCGCCGGGCGCGGCGAGGCCGTCTTGCAGGTCTTTTCCGTTAAGGATGTGGTCCTTGAAGAACTGTTCGATGTCACCGGACTTGCCGGACTTGTCGGCAATCGCCGCCAGGTCCACCTTGCCGTCGCCGCCCAGGGCCAGGTCGGTGAGGGTGGCGTCGGTGCCCGCCAGGCTCAGGGCGTCCATCAGCGAGGGCGAGTTGCCCTTGTCGTCCTTGGTGCCCAACGCGGTGTTGATGACGTTGCCGCTATTGATCTGCCCGTCCTGATAGGCCTGCATTTCGTGCTTGATGGCCGGGTCGCTGTTGACGATGTCCCGCATGCCTTCGCCTTGGTGCTGGCTGAGGAAGGTTTTGACGTCGGGGTCGGACGACAGCTGGTTCATGGCCGCGTCCAACTGGTCAGTGACCTTGGATTTGGTCGGGTTCAGGTGGTAGACGCTGTCGGCTTCGATCCCGGCGTACAGGTCGCCGTCGCCCACTTTGTCACTGGCGGCCATGCGCGCGCGGGCGTCGCTGATTTCCAGCATCACGGCGGCCTTGGTCTTGCCGTCGTAGTTTTCCGGGTGCTGGAGCACGTCCTGGGTCAGTTTCGAGGTGTCGACGTCGGCCACCGAGCTGCGGATAGAGGCGTTGCTGAGCATCATCAGCACGCCGTGGTCGTCCTTGGGCGCCTGGTTTTCCAGCCACGCGCCGAGGTTTTTCTGTTGGGTGATGCCGTCGGCGGTGGCGGTGGCGGGCAGGTCGCCCGCCATGTCCAGGGTGCGCATCATCCCGGGGGTGGACCAGTACCCCGCGGCGCCGGTCAGCTCCGGGCTCAGGCCGCTGTCGTCCTTGATGGCGTTGAGGTTGTCGGTGGTGAGGCTGCCGTTGTTGGCGCGCTGGTTGGGGCCCTGCATGGCCGGGCCTGCGCTGCTGACCAGGGAAATATTGGCCATGACAATAGCGGCGGACTTGGCGTTTTCCTTGGCCAGGCCGGTGGCGTCCGGGTTTTTGCTCAAAAAGGTGCTGTAGGACTTGGACGCAGCCGACAGATCCTTGTTCGACTGGCTGATGAATTTGTCCACATCGGCGTGGGTAATCACCCCGTCGCTCTTGCCCAGGCCGCCGCTGTCCAGCGCGTTCATCAGGCTGGGGCTGCCCGCCAGGTACTTGAGGCACGCCTGGGCTTCGGGCGGCAGGTCGGTGGGCGGGTTGGAGAAGTCGATCTTGCGGTCGTGCAGGCCCCACTTGTCCCAGTTGTCGCTGAGCATTTTCGACGCCGCGCGCGGGCGGTCCAGGTCGCGTTCTTCCTGGGTGGGCGTGTCGCTCGTGTTGCCGACGATCTTGTCCCAGTCTTTGGCGCTGGCGTATTGGGAGTTGTCGATCCAGTTGGTGTCGGGCGCGCCGTTCACGCCAAAGATGCCGTTGGACTCCTTGACCACCGAGGCGTACAGGTCGGGGCTGATGCCCTGGGACACGATGATTTTGTCGCCCGAGGCGGTTTCGTAGCGAATCAGGCCGTGGCCCAATTCTTCGGGAGTGCCCACCAGGCTGACGCTGCCGGTTTCGTGGGCGTCGGCCAGGCGATAGCCTGCGTTTTTGCTGTCGTTGATCAGGCCCCAGGTTTCGCCGTCGGACTTCACCTGTTCGTACAGCGCGCTGTTGACTTCCTTACTGACCACGACCTTGTCGCCCGACACGGTTTCGTAACGGATCATGCCCGGGCCCACTTCCTCGGCAGGGCCGATGGCCTTGTAGGTGTCCAGGCCCGGCGCGGTATCCCCGGCCTGGGCGATGCGGTAACCGTCGGCCTGGCTCTTGTTCAACGCATTGACGGCGTCAACCTTGCCCGCCATGCCGTCGAAAAGGTAGGGCGTCATCTGCTTGATAATGATGATGTCCTGGCCGTCGCGGGTTTTGAGGTCCAGCACGTTGTCGGACAGCTTGGTGATGCTGGCGATGTTGGCCAGCGGCACGCCGGTGTTGCTGATGTCGGCCAGGTTCGGGTCATCGAGGCGCTTGATGGCCTCCTGGTCGCCCGTGGCTTTGACGGCGGCGATCTTCTGGTCCCGGGTGTTGTCGGTGACCCCCGTGGGGCCGGTGAAAAACGGCTTGTCGTTGTCTGCCAGCACCTTGAAGTTGCCTGGCTTGGCCGTTTCCTTGAAGCCCGACAGTGCGCGACTCATGGCGACTTCAAAGGTGGCCGCGACCTTTTTCAAGGCGTCGTCTTTATCGGGGGGCGTGCTGATACCGATCTTGTAGGTTGCCATGTCCTTGTACTCCTGAACCGGGGGGAGGTTCAGGGTGAAGGCCGATTGCGGCAGTTCTATTGCAACCGCGGTGCGGCGGCGGATTTCCACAACGTTTCACACCTGTGGAAAACTTCTGATCAAAAAGTGAGCAGTCGGCTACAGGCTATGTGCCTGCTGGCTTACAGGGCCTTTCACTCAGGTTATCCACAGGCCATTCCACAGGCATTGTGGGTAACGCGCACACTTCAATGACAGCCTGATGACGTCCACACCCGCTGAGCGCTGTGGTGCAGGATACCGTGGCGGCGGGCCAGGGCCTGGCGGTCCTTGCTGTAGCCGCCGCCGATGACGCCGACCACCGGGATATCGCGGCCCAGGCAGTGACGCAGCACGCTTTCGTCGCGGGCGGCCACACCGGCGTCGGTGAGTTTGAGGTAGCCCAGGGCGTCGTCTTTGTGCACGTCCACCCCGGCGTCGTAGAGCACCAGGTCCGGTTGATAGAGCGGCAAGAGGTAGTTGAGGGCGTCGTCCACCACCTTGAGGTAATCAAGGTCGCCCATGCCCATGGGCAGCGGGATGTCCCAGTCGCTGGTGGCCTTGCGCGCGGGGAAGTTCTTTTCACAGTGCAGCGACACGGTGATGGCCTCGGGCGTGTCGTGCAGGATGCGTGCGGTGCCGTCGCCCTGGTGCACGTCGCAGTCAAAGATCAGCACCCGGTTGACCCGCCCGCTTTGCAGCAAGTAATGGCTGATCACTGCCAGGTCATTAAAGATGCAAAAACCGGCGGGATAATCGTAATGGGCGTGGTGCGTGCCGCCCGCCAGGTGGCAGGCCAGGCCGTGCTCCAGCGCCTGTTCGGCGGCCAGCAGCGAGCCGCCCACCGCGCGCACGGTGCGCCGGGCCAGGGCTTCGCTCCAGGGCAGGCCCAGGCGCCGCTGGTCTTCGCGGGACAACTCGCCGCTCATGTAGCGTTCGATATACGCAGGCGCGTGCGCCAGGGCCAGGATCTCGGCGGGGCACAGCGCAGGGCGCAGCAGTTGGCTGTCCAGGGTCAGGCCGCTGTCCACCAGGTGGTCGCGCAACAGGCGGAACTTGTCCATGGGGAAGCGGTGGTCCGCCGGGAAGTCGGGGCTGTAGTCATCGTGGTAGATCAGTGGCAAAGGCATGGCAATTTCTGACGGGAACCAGCGACGTATCTTACCCGCGTTGTACACTCACGCACACGGCAAGGGAGGGGGGAGTCATGGAGCCAATACTGGAGCTGGAAAGTGCGCGTCTGGTGCTGCGCCAATGGCGCGATGCCGACCTGCCCGAGTTTGCGCGCATGTGCGCCGACCCACAGGTGATGCGTTATTTCCCGGCCACCTTGAGCCGCCTGGAAAGCGCCGCGGTGATCGGGCGCATCCGTGGGCATTTCGCCGAATACGGCTTTGGCCTGTGGGCCTTGCAGCGCAAGGACAGCGGCGAGTTCATCGGCCTCACCGGGCTGATCAATGTGAGTTTCGACGCCGACTTCACCCCGGCCGTGGAGATCGGCTGGCGCCTGGCCCGCGAGCACTGGGGCCTAGGCTACGCCAGCGAAGCGGCCTGGACCGCGTTGCGCTGTGGTTTTGACCGGTTGCAACTGGACGAAATCGTCGCCTTTACCACTGAAGCCAATTTGCCATCACAAAAAGTCATGCAAGCCATCGGTATGCATTACGATCCCCAGGCAGACTTTGAACACCCCAAGGTCGCAGCCGATGACCCGCTGCGCCCGCATGTTTTGTACCGCATTACCCGCGCCCAATGGTTGGATACGCTGCACGGATAAGCAGCCCGGAATGCCCCGTAGATTGTGTAGGAGTTGCTCTATGAGCCAAGTATTGGAAGATCTGGTGGACCTGCTGACCCTGGAGCCGATCGAGGAAAACCTCTTTCGCGGCCGCAGCCAGGACCTGGGTTTTCGCCAGCTGTTCGGCGGCCAGGTACTGGGCCAGTCGCTGTCAGCGGCCAGCCAGACGGTGGACGAGGCGCGCCATGTGCACTCCCTGCACGGTTACTTCCTGCGCCCGGGCGATGCGGCGCTGCCGGTGGTTTATTCGGTGGACCGCGTGCGTGACGGCGGCAGTTTCAGTACGCGCCGGGTCACGGCGATCCAGAAGGGCAACCCCATCTTTACCTGCAGCGCCTCGTTTCAATACGACGAGCAAGGCTTTGAACACCAGAGCACCTTGCCGGTGGTGGTCGGCCCGGAAAACCTGCCCTCCGAGCGGGAGCTCGCCCAGCGCCGCGTGCACCTGATCCCCGAGCACATGCGCGACAAGTTGCTGTGCCCCAAACCGATCGAAGTGCGCCCGGTCACCGAAAAAGACCCTTACAACCCGCAGCCCACCGACCCGGTCAAGTACGTGTGGTTCCGCGCTGACGGCGCCTTGCTCGACTCGCCTGCGCTGCATAAATACCTGCTGGCGTACGCCTCGGACTTCGGCTTGCTGACCACCTCGCTGCTGCCCCACGGCAAGACCGTTTGGCAAAAGGACATGCAGGTGGCCAGCCTCGACCACGCGCTGTGGTTTCACGCCGACCTGCGCGCCGATGACTGGCTGCTCTATGCCATGGACAGCCCGTGGGCCGGCAATTCCCGTGGGTTCTCGCGGGGCAGCGTGTTCAACCGGGCCGGGCAGTTGGTGGCGTCGGTGACACAGGAAGGTTTGATTCGCCACCGCAAGGACTGGGCATGAGCCTCAAGGATGTGAAGCACTGGGTGTTTGACATGGACGGCACCCTGACCGTTGCCGTGCATGATTTTGTGGCGATTCGTGTGGCGCTGGATATTCCACCGCAGGACGACATCCTCACTCACCTGGCCGCCTTGCCCGCCGACGAAGCCGCGGCCAAGCACGCCTGGCTGCTGGACCACGAGCGCGAGCTGGCACTGGGCTCGGTGGCGGCGCCCGGCGCGGTGGAGCTGGTGCGCGACCTGGCCGGGCGCGGTTACCGCCTGGGCATCCTCACCCGCAATGCACGCGAGTTGGCCCACGTGACGTTGCAGGCGATCGGCCTGGCGGACTGTTTTGCAGTTCAGGACGTACTGGGACGAGACGATGCCCCCCCCAAGCCGGACCCGGGCGGGCTGTTGAAGCTGGCCAGTGCCTGGGACGTGGCCCCGGCTGAAATGGTGATGGTGGGGGACTACCGCTTCGACCTCGATTGCGGCCGGGCGGCGGGCACCAGGACCGTGCTGGTCAACCTGCCGGACAACCCCTGGCCAGCGCTGGCCGACTGGCACGCCGCCGATTGTGCGGCGCTGCGCCGGTTGATCTAACCTGCCGACCGTTCCTACGTTCGCGTAGGAACGGTCGAGGAGCGATCAGGGAAACAGCACTTTCTGGCCCTGTGGCGAAGTGAACATCTCGTCACCGTTGTGGCCCACCCCCGGCACTTCCACCAGTTTCTGGCTCAGTTGCGGATGGCGCTGCTTGAGGTAGTCAAAGTAGTTGTGCCCGCGAATCAGGCGATACGCGCCCTGGGTTTCGGCTTCGCAGCTTTTGTCCAGCGCGGGGTGGTTGGGGTCGATGTCTTGCTGGCCCAGCAGGTAGGTGATGTTGCGCGACACGTAGGTCTGCTCCAACTGCTCGGCGCTTTGCCCCTTGGCGTAGGCCGGCAGGTTTTGCATGCCGTATTTCCAGTCGTTGAAGCCCGGGCAACTGGCCACATCGAACTTTACCGGGCGCTGCGGGCTGAAGTAGGCGTAGGACGACGGGTTGGCCACCACGTAACGCAGGCTGATGCCTTCGGCCTGCAAGGTCGGGTGATCGTGGCCGGTCAGGGCGAAGCGCTGCACCACCTGGCCACCGCCGGAATGGCCGGCTACCACGATTTCTTTGAGCGCCGGGAACAGCTTGCGGTTGCCCAGGTGCTTGATGATCTGGTCGAGGGCGCCGTAGGAGCTGATCTGGCCCGGGCCGGTGGAGGGCTTGCCAGCCATCCAGTCGTTGCCGTTCCAGCGCAGCACCTGGCCGTCCAGGTGGTTGCGCTTGATGTCCGACTCGTTAAGGAACTGCGGCGCGATCACCAGCGTGTTGGCGGCTTGCCCGGCGTGCTCGGCGGCGTCTTCGCCGCTTTGCAGGTAGGTCTGCGCGTTGCGCAGGCGGCCATGCACGATGATCAGCGCACGGGTGACCTGCGGCAGCGGGTGGTCCCAGGCCTGGCTCAAGCCCAGGCTCAGGTCACCGGCATCCAGGTGAAAGCGATCAGGACTGACCACCTTGACGCCATGCTCGGCGGCCCAGGTGGGGGAGGAACAGGTAACCAGCAAACCCAGCGCAAATCCCAATCGTTTATTCATCTAAAGGCTCTTGGCGGTAAAAGTGTCGCATTGAGTGATCTGGCCCCCGGCAAAGCCGGTCTTGAACCAGCGAACGCGCTGGGCCGAGGTGCCATGGGTGAACGAGTCAGGCACCACGCGGCCCTGGCCCTGTTGCTGCAAGCGGTCATCGCCAATGGCGTTGGCCGCGTTCAGTGCTTCTTCAATGTCGCCGGGCTCCAGCCAGTTCAGGCGTTTTTGCGCGCGGTTGGCCCACACCCCGGCGAAGCAGTCGGCTTGCAGTTCCTGGCGCACCAGCAGGCCGCCGTCGCCTTGCATCTGCCGGCCTTGCTGGCGGGCCGCCTGGACCTTGGCCGAAACCCCCAGCAAGGTCTGCACGTGATGGCCCACTTCATGGGCAATCACATAGGCCTGGGCGAAGTCCCCGGCGGCCTTGAAGCGTTGGGACATTTCCCGGAAAAAATCCAGGTCCAGGTACACCTGTTGGTCGGCCGGGCAATAAAACGGGCCGCTGGTCGAAGTGGCGCCACCGCACGCCGAATTCACCCGGCCGCGAAACAGGATCAGCTTGGGGTTCTTGTAGCTCAAGCCGTTTTCCTGGAACACCTGGGCCCAGGTGTCTTCGGTGTCGCCCAGCACCGCACGCACAAAATCGGCCTGCTCGTCATTGGCCGGCGGCGCCTGGCGCGTCTGGGGGCTGACCGATGACGCGGGCTCGCTGAGCTGGCCGGTCAATTGCCCCAGGATCTGCAGCGGGTCCTGGCCGGTCAGCCAGCCGATGCCCACGATCAGCACGATCGCCGTGAGGCTCAGGCCCTTGCCGCCGCCGAAGCGCATGCCGCCTCCACCCCCGCCATTGTCGTCGCGGGCATCCACGACGTTGTCGCTGCGTCGGCCTTTTCTCCATAGCATGGGGCAATCCTCTTGTTGAACCTGCAGCTCAGTGTTGTTGGTGTGTAGGACCGGCGCCAGTCCGGCTGTCAGACAGAGGATTTATGCGCCGTAGTATCGTTCTGTCAGACAGCGCATTGGATGAAAGTTGCGTCAGCAAGTCGCCAGCCGTTCCTCGACGAACGCTACAAATGCCTTGATCTTCGGCACCGTCTTTTTCGCCCGTGGGTACACAAGGTGCACTGGTTTCGGCGGGGGCACGCAGGCGGGCATGATCGCGCGCAACTGGCCGGTCTCCAGGGCCTCGCGCACCAGGAAGTCGGGCTGCATCAACACCCCCACGCCCGCCAGCGCCGCGTGCAAGAGCACTTGGCCGTCGTTGCTGCGCATCACCGCCCGTTCGGGCCAGGGAAACTCGCCGCCTGCGTCCACCAGCGGCCAGGCAAACCGATTGTTCCACGAGGTGTGAGTGAGCAGGCGGTGACGGTACAGGTCATCCGGTTGCTGCGGGGTGCCGTGGGTGTCCAGGTAGGCCGGGGCGGCGCAGATCACCATTTGATAGGGGCGAAGGGCCTGGGACACCAGGTTGACCTCCACCAGGTCGGAGACGCGAAAGGCCAGGTCAAAGGTGCGTTCGTACAGGTCGACCACCTCGTTGCTCAGGATCAGCTCGACCTGGATGTGTGTGAACCGCACCATGAACTCGGCCACCAACGGCGCCACCAGCGAGGCGCCCAGGGTCATCGGCGCCGAGATGCGCAACAGCCCGCTGGGCGCTGCGCTGGCGGCTTCGATGCGGCTGTAGGCCAGTTGCACCTGGTCCAGCGCCAGGCGCGCCTCCTCATAAAACAACCGGCCCTCGGCAGTGACCGCCTGGCGTCGGGTGGTGCGCTGGATCAGTTGCGCATTGACCGCGTGCTCCAGGCTCTGGATGTGCCGCCCGACCATCACCGCCGACATGCCCAATTGCTCGGCAGCACGGGAAAAGCTGCCGCAGTCCACCACTGCGACAAACACTTCCATCTGCCGCAGCTGGCTCAACGGCAGTAACCCTCGCCGGTGTCGACGATCAGGCAGTCTTTTTTGTCGGCCAGCCATTTGAGGCCGGTGGCTTCACCGTCGCCAGCGCGCAGCACTTGTGGGCCGTCCGGGCGGTTGAAGCTGATGCCTTCATCGTCGGCTGCGCCTTTGAAGACGCCGGTGTCGTCGTCATCCACGCCGTATTTCATGTCCAGCAGGTAGTGCCCGCGGCCCACGCTTGTGTCTTTGCTGATGGTCAGCGTCAGGCCTTCGACGCCCACCCACTTGCCCACCCACGCGTCGGTGGGCGGCACGGCAGGCACCAGCGTGGCTTGCACGGACGCGGGGGCGGGTTTGTTGTCCTGGGGTTCTTTGTTGCAGGCACTGAGCAGGGTGAGCGCGGCAAATAGAAAAACGGTTTTTTTCATGTTCAGGAGGCCTTGTTTAAAGCACGCGTTGGTTGTTTATGCAGGCGTTGGACCCGATAACTGCTATTTAATGCCCCGTGGCGGGCGGGTTTGGTTATGCTTTTGGGCCAGACGCGTTATCGCTCCAGTACGTTGTGCAAACCGGCGGTCATTTCAGCCTGCCACTCAAGAGAATGCAATGGCTCTCAGCACCCCCCTCTCTGGTGTCAACCACCCGCTCAAAGGCATCGTGCTGATTGTGCTGGCGACCTTTCTGTTCTCCAGCCACGACGCGCTGTCCAAATACCTGGCCGGTTTTTACCCGATCGTGATGGTGGTGTGGGTGCGTTACCTGGTGCACACCCTGCTGATGGCCGGGATCTTCCTGCCGCAGTCGGGCCTGCGCGTGCTGCGCAGCAAGCGGCCGCTGCTGCAGGTGGCGCGGGCGTTGTGCCTGTTGGGCACCAGCCTGTTTTTTACCGCCGCCTTGCACTACATCCCGCTGGCGGAAGCCACCGCCGTCAACTTCCTCGCCCCCGTGCTGGTCACCGCGCTGTCGGTGCCGCTGCTGGGTGAGCGCGTGACCCGCGGCCAGTGGCTGGCGGTGATCTGTGGGTTTGGCGGGGTGATGATCATCGTCCACCCGGGCGGCGCGCTGTTCACTCCGGCGGTGTTGCTGCCGCTGGGGTCGGCGTTGTGTTTCTGCTTCTATCAACTGCTGACCCGCATCCTCGCCCAACACGACACGCCCACCACCAGCAACTTCTTCGCCGGGCTGTGCAACACCCTGGTGATGAGCGCGCTGGTGCCGTTCTTCTGGCAAGTGCCGACCTGGAGCCACGCCATCCTGATGCTGGCCCTGGGCAGCTGCGGGATGACCGCGCACCTGCTGCTGACCCAGGCCTTCCGCTTCGCGGCCCCGGCCTTGCTGGCACCGTTCGGCTACTGCCAGATCGTGTTCGCCGGGCTCTTGGGCTGGCTGGTGTTTCACCACACCCCCGACATGACCACCGTGGTCGGCATCGGCGTGATCTGCCTGAGCGGGCTCGCCGCCGCCTGGCAGCAACGGCGGCGCTGAGCTCACCGCGCCTGCCGGTGGCATGAGCGGTTACAACCCGTCCCTTCTGTTGGTTTTAATCATTACTAGGCTGTGAACAGCTCTGGGTATGAGAGCCGGTGGTCGGCTGGCAGGGAAAAACGTGCCGGCCATCAAATTAAAACCTAACAGATGGGTTATTATGCGAGTCAGCACTTACAAGGGATATGTGATTGCCGTGTTACTCAGGGACGAACATTGTCCGCCTCATGTGCATGTGGCCGGTCAGGAGTGGCACGCGAGGTTCCGGTTTGGCTTCTTGGACGCACACGTCGAGTTGTGGGATGTGGACCCGGAAAGATGCAGGCCACCGGCGGCGATTCTGGAAGGCATTCGCCAGACTCTCAAACAGCCGCATTGCCTGGCGCGAGCGCGAAAGATCTGGTGGGAAAAAATACGAACGGTTTGCCTGGAGAACCATTCCTGGGACTGGGAAGCCGATGAGCTGATCCCCGGGCTGGTTATTCGACGCGGTGTGTATGTAATCGCACGCGCCTACCACGACGTCGCGAGGCAACGAACAATTCTAGACCTGGTGAGAGCGCCAGGCCGAGTGGAGGTTGAGCTATGAAGGTGGTGAAAGCCAAAATCCTGCCGGATGTGCCGTTGACGCAGGTGGACATCGACAAGGCGTTGGTTCGGGGGCGCAAGGCCAGCCGTTCGTTCGTCAACGCAAGCTCGGTGCGTTATGCAGAAAACAGCCTCTCTATCGGCTTCAGTGACGGGGCCCGGGTGGTGCTGCCCGTGGCTAACTATCCGGAGTTCGAGGGTTTTTCTGCCGAGGATTTCCAGCAACTGCAAGTGGGGTTTGGGGGCACCGCGCTCTGCTGTGAGGCGCGTGATGTGCACGTGTCGATTACCGGACTGATCGCTGCAAGCCAGCCATTGATGGACATGGCGGCGAGCCTGGTGGCTGCGCGTAATGGGCGCAAGAGCAGCGCGGCCAAATCGCAGGCCGCCCGCGCCAACGGCAAGAAGGGTGGGCGCCCGCGCAAGGCGCCGTAAGCCCGGCAGGCTGGAGGGGCGCGAGCAGGCTCGCGCCCTGGCGATCAACGCCGGGTCAGCAACACGCCCGATTCCATGTGGTGGGTCCACGGGAACTGGTCGAACAGGGCGCACTGCGTGATGCGGTGGGTGTCATGCAGTTGCGCGATGTTGGCGGCCAGGGTGTCGGGGTTGCACGAGATATACAGGATGTTGTCGAACCGCCGGGTCAGCTCGCAGGTGTCCGGGTCCATGCCGGCGCGGGGCGGGTCGACGAAGACGCTGCCAAATGCGTAGCTTTTGAGGTCGATGCCGTGCAGGCGGCGGAACGGGCGCACCTCGTTCAAGGCTTCGGTCAGTTCCTCGGCCGACAGGCGCACCAGGGTGACGTTCCCCACTGCGTTTTCATCGAGGTTGCTCAAGGCTGCATTCACCGAGGTCTTGCT
This sequence comes from Pseudomonas sp. SDO5215_S409, assembly GCF_054071325.1. Lineage (NCBI taxonomy): Bacteria > Pseudomonadati > Pseudomonadota > Gammaproteobacteria > Pseudomonadales > Pseudomonadaceae > Pseudomonas > Pseudomonas sp. SDO5215_S409. The sequence continues at coordinate 34,124 of NZ_JBSVWN010000052.1, forward strand.
GATCTCGGTGGCCAGCACCTTGCGCACGCGGGTGGCCAGGGGCAGGGTGAAGTTGCCGTTGCCGCAATACAGCTCGAGCAGGTCGTCGCTGCGATCGCCCAGGGCGTCATAGGCCCAGTTGAGCATCTTCTGGTTCACGGTGCCGTTGGGCTGGGTGAACGCGCCTTCGGGCTGGCGATAGCTGAAGGTGCGCCCGCCGACGTCCAGGCGTTCCACCACATAGTCGTGGCCGATCACATCGCGTTTGCCCTTGGAGCGGCCGATGATGCTCACGTTCAGCTCGGCCGCCAGTGCGCTGGCCGCTGCGTGCCAGTGGGCGTCCAGCGGGCGGTGATAGCACAGGGTGATCATCGCGTCGCCCGCCAGGGTGGTGAGGAACTCCACCTGGAACAGCTTGTGGCTCAGGGCGGCGCTGGCTTGCCAGGCGGCTTTGAGTTGCGGCATCAACTGGTTGATACGGGCACTGGCGATGGGGAATTCGTCGATCAGGATCGGCGTGCGCTTGTCGTCCTGGGAGAACATCGCGTAGTGGCGATCGCCCGCTTCGCGCCACAGGCGGAACTCGGCGCGCAGGCGAAAGTGCTGCAGCGGCGAGTCGAATACCGCAGGTTCAGGGGCGTCGAACGGCGCGAGCAGGCCGCGCAGGCGCGCGACCTTGTCTTGCAGTTGCAGGGAGTAGCTTGCAGCGTCAAAAGTCATGCGTTGAACCAGCCCAGCTTGATCACGAACAGAATCGACAGAATCACCAGCGCCGGGTTCAGCTCACGAAAGCGGCCCGAAAGCAGCTTGATGGCGGTCCACGCGATGAAGCCGAAGGCGATGCCGTTGGCGATGGAGTAAGTGAAAGGCATCGCCAGCGCGGTGACTACCACCGGCGCGGCGACGGTGATGTCGTCCCAGTCGATTTCTGCCAGCCCCTGGGTCATCAGCACGGCCACGAACAGCAGCGCCGGTGCGGTGGCGAACGGAGGAACGCTGGCCGCCAGCGGCGAGAAGAACAGTGCCAGCAGGAACAGGATGGCCACCACGATGGCGGTCAGGCCGGTACGGCCACCGGCGCTCACGCCCGCCGCCGACTCGATGTAGCTGGTGGTGGTCGAGGTGCCCAGCAGGGAACCGGCCATGGCCGCGGTGCTGTCGGCGATGAGGGCGCGGCCCATCTTGGGCATGTGACCGTCTTTGCGCATCAGCCCGGCGCGCTTGGCCACGCCGATCAGGGTGCCGGAGTTGTCGAACAGGTCCACGAACAGGAACGCGAAGATCACGCTGACCAGGCCGACGTCCAGTGCGCCCTTGATGTCCAGTTGCAGGAAGGTCGGGGCCAGGGACGGCGGCATCGAGACGACGCCGCCGAACGGCGTGACGCCCAGAACGATGGAGGCAATGGTGACCGCAAGAATGCCGATCAATACCGCGCCGCGCATTTTCAGGGCCTCCAGGGCCACGATCAGCATAAAGCCCAGGGTGGCGAGAATCGGCACGGGTTGTTTCAGGTCGCCCAGGCCCACCAGCGTGGCGGGGTTGTCGACCACGATGCCCGCGTTGTGCAGGGCGATCAGCGCCAGGAACAGGCCGATACCGGCGGCAATCGCCGAACGCAGCGGCAGCGGGATGCTGTTGATGATCCATTCACGGATGCGAAAGATCGACAGCAGGAAAAACAACACCGCCGAAATAAACACCGCACCCAGCGCCACTTGCCAGGTGTGGCCCATGTGCAGCACCACGGTGTAGGTAAAGAAGGCATTGAGGCCCATGCCCGGCGCGAGGGCGATCGGGTAGTTGGCGATCAGGCCCATCACGGTGGAGCCGATGGCGGCCGCCAGGCACGTGGCGACAAACAGCGCGCCCTTGTCCATGCCGGTTTCGCCAAGGATGCTCGGGTTGACGAACAGGATGTAGGCCATGGCCAGAAAGGTGGTGACGCCCGCGAGGATCTCGGTGCGCACATTGGTGTTGTGTGCTTTGAGTTGAAACAGCTTTTCCAGCATGCCTGCTCCCTGTGACGCAAGTGCGCGTCTTGATTTGTTGACCTCTAAGTCAAAGCACAAATTGCGCCAAGCGCCTGTGGTTTCAGAGAGGATCGGAAAAAGCGGCGCATCATACCAGCAGGCCGAGGGCCTGTGGCGCACGGGCTTTGTTTTGTTGGTAATGGCCTTGAGGCATACTGCGCCCACGTTTAATACAAGGTCATCACCTGCATGAAAAAAGCCAGCGCCTGGAGTCTAGCCCTGTTCGGTTGTGTTGGCGTGTGGCTGGGGGCGGCACCGGCGTGGGGCGCGCCTGCACCGGCCTTGAGCGAGGTGCGGGTGTTCAAGATCGAATCGGCCCGCTGCGCCGAGACGATCCCCGAGCGCGCTGACAGCACGCAGATGTGCGAGCACCGGGGGCTCACCCGCGTCTCGGTGATGGAAGTGGGGTTGGGTAACAACCCCGTGGGGCGTTTCAATGGGGCCACGCTGGATGGCCAACGCACGGCGGTGTGCCAGGTGGGCAGCATCAGCCAGGTGTGCAACGGCGCGGGTACGGTGATGGGCTACATCTATGTGTTCGACCTCACTGTCGATGCCCCAGGCTGGTTCGAGTTCAGCAACTCGTCGATCAACGGGCCGCAGAACACCTTGAAGACGGTGCTCAACATTCGTTGATCAGCAGAGTCGCTGCCTCGGTCACGGTTTTTTAAGGTCCATGTAGAGCTCTGTCTTGTCTCGGGATTGAATCACCGAGGTCGCCTTGTTCGGGGCCGCGTCGTCGACGGACATGCCGGTGGCGCCGGTCAGTTCGCTGATCCCGCGAACCGGCGGTTCGCCGTCATAGGTAAACACGTGCTCGCTGCCCACCCGGGCAATCCATTTGGCCTTGGGGTTGGCCGCCTGGTCGGCCTCGATGACCTGAGTCGCGTAGTAGTTCATGTTTTTAAGGCGTGTGGTCTTGGGCTGCACCGAGGGCACATCAATCCCTTTCACGCGGATGCCATGCTCGCGCATCTTTATCAGCAACGCTCGGTTGGTGTATGGACCATGCCCGCTGTGGGGGCGGTCGATGAGCTTCAGGTTGTTCGTCAACGCCGGAGAAAACTCGCCCGTTTCAAAAAACCTGTCCAGGTCGGCCTGAAGCGTGTGTTCAAACCCCTCTGAATACAGGGTGGTCACACCGTTCTGCTGGAACTCGCCTGCGTTGTCGATCAGAAAACGCAGCCCGGACGACTGTGAGTGGTCTTCGCCCACAATCAGGCCAATGGCCTTGCGAAACACGATGGTGATGATCTCGCCCGCCGATGCGTTCTGAGGGATCAGCGGGTGGATGGGCCGTGCCTTGGTCTTGGCTTTTTTATGAAAGTCGTCCGCGTCTTTTTTCAACTGTTTGTCGATTTTTTCACCGGCCCTGGACGATGAAGGTTCGCCCTCGGGTGGGTGGTCGTAAGCGCCCGGGTCAAACGCCCTGTTAGCCGAACCTTCGCTTTGCCATGGCCACTTGACGCCACCGGGCCCGTTGACCGGCGCCCACCCGCCGTCACCCGTTGAATGCACGGTGAGCACCGGCTTGGCGGTGTGGGGGTCGACGATCTGGACGTAACCGTCACTGAGCTTGAACCTGCTGTCGATCTTGAACACCTGCGAGGTGTTTTTGTCATCGGTCAGCCGGATCAGCCATTGGTCCTCACCCGCAGCATTTTTGATCTGATAGAGCCCTTTGGCGTTGGGTTTGACGCCCGCGAGCAGTTGTTCGCCCTGGGGGAGCGCGAATTGGCCGATAGCGTGCGCTTGCGAGGGGCGCAACCGATTGGCCACGGCGGGCGCGGGTTCTGCCGGCGGCGCCGGTGCGTGGGCGGGCGGTTTGGCGGGCGCGGCGGTTTTTGGCGTGGTGGGCTTGCCCGCCGGTGCGCGCAGCGCTTTGCGGGCAGGCAGATTTTTGCGCGCCGGGCTGTCCGGCTTCAAGGCCAGCCCGTCTGCCAGGTCGGTTTTTTCCTGATCGCTCAAGGGCTCGTTTCGAATGGCTTTTGCCAACAAGGCCGCCAGTCCCCGGGCCTGGCCATACACCGGAACAAACCCTTGGGCGGTATCGCCAACACCGCTGAGCACGGCGTCCATGGTTGCCTTGTCGATGCCAAACACCTTGCCGATGCGATTGTCTTTGTTCAGGTCCAGTAACAGCGCGCTGACGGGGTTATCGAAGTAACGTTCAACGGTGTCGGCCGTGTGTTTATTCACACCGAATACCTGCAGCGCCTCGCCGATACCGGAAAAGGGGTGTTCAAGGTGGGTCAGCAGTTCTTCGTAGAACCCGCGGATGTCGTTGGCACCGACCCGGTCGGCGGCTTCCTTTTGAACGGTGTGCTTGAACTCACTGGCCGTCATCGGCACCAGCGGCGCGTGGGTGTTCAGGCCGTTTTTTACAAAGTAGAACTGCTTTTTGTTGTCCTGGCCCAGCAAGTTGCCGTAGGCGTCATATTCAAACAAAACGGTTTGGGCGTTGGCGCGCTTGCCTGAATAAAGCACGCGACCGTCGGCGGACAGGCGCTCTTCCTTGACGTCGGTCAGGCCGTTGACCGAGGCGGGTGGAGCGCCAATGCCTGTGTCGAGTCGCCGGAAAATATCGCTGTTTTCGGTGGCGTAGGGCCCGACGACCGCGTTGATGTCGTTGTTTTTGAAGCGCGTCATCGTGTCGATCACGCGGGCCGTCCTGGCGGGTGTTGCGCCTTCGGCGAAGTGCTGGCTGAAGGTGTCCAGCCGCTTGGGGTCTTGGGCGAGGGTCTTGAGCCAGGTGTTCATCTGCTCAAGGGTGTTGAACGATTGAAAGGACTCGCCGGTTTTTTCCGGTATGAAAAGAACGATATTGGGGCCTTCCGCCGTGGGCGGCACGCGCTGGATGAAGATGATGTCTCTGGCTTGGATGCCGTCCACCGCAAAGGTTTTGACTTGCACCTGGAGCGTCTTGTCTTTGCCGGGCCACCTCACGGCATCGGCCATTTGATGCACGCCCGGGCTCAGGCGCCCGGCATTGAGGTCTTTGGCGAGGCTGTCGCCGAACCGGTCTTGGGTGGTCTTGAGGGTGTAGCTGCTATCGGAAGGTTCCCAGGCGTGGGCTCGCGCCTGGGGGGCGCCTGTGGTGGGGGTCGATACGCGTGCAGTGGTCATGTTTTCCGTCCGCCGAAAGTAGGATCAAGGCTTGTCGGCAGCGCGGGAAATGTCCCGCGATGCCGTAACCCCTGTGTGATCCAGGCGTAAGAAATCGTTCCAGCGTCTGTAGAAAAGCGCGCCTCTGTGACCGGCAGGGTGTAAGCGTCAGTCGTCCTTGGGCACGTGCATGCGGTCGCGGTTGGCCAGGCTCGGGAACAGTTTGATCCACACCCCGGTCACCAGCAGCGTGCCGATACCGCCCATGACCACCGCGGGCACCGTACCGAACCAGTGGGCGGTGATGCCCGACTCGAACTCGCCCAGCTGGTTTGACGCGCCGATGAACAGGCCGTTTACCGCACTCACGCGGCCGCGCATTTCATCCGGTGTTTCCAGCTGCACGAACGAGGCGCGGATGACCATGCTGATCATGTCCGCCGCGCCCAGCACCACCAGCACCGCCAACGAAAACCAGAACGAGGTGGACAGGCCAAACGCGATGGTGGCCACGCCAAACACACCGACGGCGGTAAACATCACCCGCCCCACGTGACGGTCCACCGAGAACCGCGCCAGCCACAGCGACATCAACAAGGCGCCCACCGCGGGCGCCGAGCGCAACAGGCCCAGGCCCCACGCGCCGGTCAACAGGATGTCCTTGGCGAACACCGGCAGCAGCGCGGTGGCGCCGCCCAGCAGTACGGCGAACAGGTCCAGGGAGATGGCGCCGAGGATGTCCGGGCGGCTGCGGATAAAGCGGATCCCTGCGAGCAGCGAGTCCATGGTCGCCTTGGCCTTGTTCAACGGGGTCTGGCGGGCGGGCAGGTTGAGGGTCAGCACGCAGGCGATCAGGTACAGGACCACCGTGGGGCCGTAGACCCACACACTGCCGAACGCGTAGAGCAAACCGCCGAGCGCCGGGGCGACGATGGTGGCCAGTTGCTGGGCCGATTGCGACGACGCCACCGCCCGGGGAAACAGGTTGGCGGGCACGATGCTGGGCAGCAGCGCCTGGGTGGTGGGCATTTCAAACGAGCGGGCGGCGCCCAGCAGGAAGGCGAGGATGAAGATCATCTCGCGGGTGACGCTGCCGGTCAGGCCGCCGATGGCCAGGGACAGGGCGATCAACGCCTGCACGGTCTGGCAGATGGCCGCGACTTTGCGCCGTTCATAGCGGTCGGCCACGTGGCCGGTGTGCAGCATGAACAACACGCGCGGCACGAATTCCACCAGGCCGACGAGGCCCAGGTCCAGCACGTTGCCGGTCAGTTGGTAAAGGTTCCAGCCAATGGCGACGGTGAGCATCTGAAAACCGCTGGCGGTAAAGATCCGCGCCAGCCAGAACGCAATGAAGGGGTGGTGATGACGCAACAACGGGGCAGGTTCACTGGGCATCTGGAGTACGAATCAGGGCAGAGGGTAGACGGCGAGATTAGCACCAACCTGTAACAAATAGTTGCCAAAAAACACCTGAGGCAACCTGTCACGCGGCAAAAGACCACGCCGTCGCTCGTCGGAAATGGGACTACTCTTTTAGCTGTGTTTGATCCAGATCAACGCCCCTCGCGGGATTGCTCTGGCGGCCGCAAGGCAAGATTCCCTACGTGGTTGGCTAAATAAAGAAACGAATTTGAATTCGCCACACTCCATATCCGTGGGGGCAGTGGGTGCAGGCTCCCAGCCAGCAGCCGGTATTACCTGACAGAGGAAGACTTATGTTCGGTTTGGAGGCGCTCGATCTCGCCCGAATTCAGTTTGCATTCACCATCTCGTTCCACATCCTGTTCCCGGCCATCACCATCGGCCTGGCCAGTTACCTGGCCGTGCTCGAAGGCCTGTGGCTCAAGACCCGCAATGACACCTACCGTGACCTCTACCACTTCTGGTCGAAGATCTTTGCCGTCAACTTCGGCATGGGCGTGGTGTCCGGGTTGGTCATGGCGTACCAGTTCGGCACCAACTGGAGCCGCTTCTCGGACTTTGCCGGCGCCGTCACGGGGCCGCTTCTGACGTATGAAGTGCTCACGGCCTTCTTTCTGGAGGCCGGGTTCTTGGGGGTGATGCTGTTTGGCTGGAACAAGGTGGGGCGCAAGCTGCACTTCTTCTCCACCGTGATGGTGGCCATCGGCACGCTGATCTCCACGTTCTGGATCCTGTCGTCCAACAGCTGGATGCAGACGCCCCAGGGCTACGAAATCGTCGATGGCCGGGTGATTCCGGTGGACTGGCTGGCGGTGGTCTTCAACCCATCGTTCCCCTGCCGCCTGATGCACATGGCCACGGCAGCCTTTGTGGCCACTGCGTTCTTCGTGGGCTCCTCGGCGGCCTGGCACCTGCTGCGCGGCAAGGACAACCCGGCGATTCGCACCATGTTGTCGATGGCCATGTGGATGGCGTTGATCGTGGCGCCGATCCAGGCGGTCATCGGCGACTTCCACGGCTTGAACACGCTCAAGCACCAACCGGCAAAAATCGCCGCCATCGAGGGCCACTGGGAGAACATCGGCAACGAGCCGACCCCGCTGATCCTGTTTGGCTGGCCAGACATGAAGGCCGAGAAAACCCGCTTCGCCGTCGAGATTCCGTACCTGGGCAGCCTGATCCTCACGCACTCGCTGGACAAGCAAGTGCCGGCCCTCAAGGAATTCCCGCCCGAGGACCGTCCCAACTCGACCATTGTGTTCTGGTCGTTCCGGGTCATGGTCGGCCTGGGCTTTTTGATGATCTTCACCGGCCTGTTCAGCCTCTGGTTGCGCCGAGGCAACAAGATGTACACGTGCAAGCCGTTCCTGTACCTGGCGTTGTGGATGGGGCCGTCCGGGCTGATCGCGATTCTGGCGGGGTGGTTCACCACCGAAATCGGGCGCCAGCCGTGGGTGGTGTACGGGCTGATGCGCACGGCGGATGCCTCCTCCGGGCACAGTTTTGTGCAGATGAGCATCACGCTGGCGTTGTTTGTGGTGGTGTATTTCGCGCTGTTCGGTGCGGGCCTGGGCTACATGATGCGCCTGGTGCGCAAAGGGCCGGTCACCCACGAAGGTGCGCAAGTCAGCCACGGCGGGCCTGGGCAGAAACGTACACCGGCGCGTCCGTTGTCGGCCGCCGATGACAGCCACGACAGCCACGACAGCCAGAACAAGGAGCATTGAGATGGGTATTGATCTTCCGCTGATCTGGGCCGTGATCATCATCTTCGGCATCATGATGTACGTGGTCATGGACGGCTTCGACCTGGGCATCGGCATTCTTTTCCCGTTTATCCCGGGCAAGACCGACCGTGACGTGATGATGAACACCGTCGCCCCCGTGTGGGACGGCAACGAGACATGGCTGGTGCTGGGCGGGGCCGCGTTGTTTGGCGCGTTCCCGCTGGCGTACTCGGTGGTGCTGTCGGCGCTGTACTTGCCGCTGATTTTGATGCTGATTGGGCTGATCTTTCGCGGGGTGGCCTTTGAGTTTCGCTTCAAGGCCAAGGACGACAAGCGCCACCTCTGGGACAAGGCGTTTATCGGCGGCTCGCTGGCGGCGACCTTTTTCCAGGGCATGGCGTTGGGCGCGTTTATCGACGGCATCCCGGTGGTCGACCGCCAGTTCGCCGGTGGCTCGCTGGACTGGTTTTCGCCGTTCACCGTGTTCTGCGGCCTGGCGCTGGTGGTGGCGTATGCGCTGTTGGGGTGCACCTGGCTGATCATGAAAACCGAAGGTCAGTTGCAAGAACAGATGCACAACCTGGGTCGTCCGCTGGCCTATGCGCTGCTGGCGGTGATTGGCATCGTGAGTATCTGGACGCCGCTGGCGCACCCGGAAATCGCCGCCCGTTGGTTCACCTTGCCCAACCTGTTCTGGTTTTTACCGGTGCCCATCCTGGTGCTGGTGACCTTGTACGGCCTGGTGCGTGCGGTGGCCCGCAATGCGCACTACACGCCGTTTTTGCTGACGCTGGTGCTGATTTTTCTGGGTTATAGCGGGTTGGGTATCAGCTTGTGGCCCCACATCGTGCCGCCGTCGATTTCGATCTGGGACGCGGCCGCGCCGCCGCAAAGCCAGGGCTTCATGTTGGTGGGCACGTTGTTCATCATTCCGTTTATCTTGGGTTATACGTTCTGGAGCTACTACGTGTTCCGCGGCAAGGTGACCCATGAAGATGGCTACCACTAGGAGGATCGCAGCATGTCCGGCAAACCTTCGTTGCACGAGATCGAACAGGCCGAGAAACAGCCGCTGTGGCGACGCCTGGGCTGGCTGGTGATGATCTGGACGGGCAGCGTGCTGGCGCTGTTGGTGGTGGCCAGCCTGATGCGGATGTTCATGAATGCGGCAGGCTTGACGACCCACTGACCGGGGGCCGTCTTACGCGCTCATCAAGGTGGGCGATGGCCCCTTAGCCAGCAGCCCTTGCGCTCCCGCAAGGGCTTTTTATTTGCGCGCCTTGAGGATCACAAACTTGGGCGTGGCCGCGACTTGCTCGACGCCCCGGAACAGGCGGGCCAGTTTGCTGTGATAACCCAGGTGGCGATTGCCCACTATATAGAGGGCGCCGCCCACCACCAGCGCTTCACGGGCCTGTTGGAACATGCGCCAGGCCAGGAAGTCGCCCACCACCTGTTGCTGGTGGAAGGGCGGGTTGCACAGCACCACCTCCAGGGACTGCGCTTCTTGACCGGCCAAGCCGTCGCCCGGGCGGATGATCGCTTCACGCTCACCCAGCGCCGCCTGCCAGTTTTCGGCCGCTGATTGCACCGCCATGTAGGACTCGTCCACCAATGTGTACTGCGCGTCGGGGTTGTGCAGCGCGCTGGCGATCGCCAACACGCCGTTGCCGCAACCCAGGTCGGCCACGCGGGCGTTGCCCAGGCTTTTGGGCAGGTGGGGCAGGAAGGCGCGGGTGCCGATGTCGAGGTCTTCGCGGCAGAACACGTTGGCGTGGTTGAGCAGTTCGATGGCCGGTGTGTCCAGGCGGTAGCGCGTGGGGTAGGGCGAGACGGCCGGCGGGCGCTCGGCGGCGGTGGCGATCAGCAAGCGCGCTTTTTTGACTGCAAGCGAGGCGTGCATCGGGCCGATATAGCGCTCCAGCAGGTCCCCGGCCGCACGCGGCAGGTGTTTGACCATGGCGCCCGCGATCACTTCGGCGCCGGGGGCCAGTTGGCCTTGCAGGCGGATCAATTGTTCTTCGAGCAGGGCCAGGGTCTTGGGCACGCGGATCAGCACACGGTCGAACGGCCCGGCAGGCGTCTGGCTGGCTGGCACGAAGGGCACGGCGTCGAACGGCTTGCCGTTGCGCGCCAGGTTTTTTTCCAGCGCCTGGGCGGCCAAAAACGAATCGCCGCCGGACGTGACCTGCACATGGCCAGCAAGGCTTGCGGCCAGTGCGCCGAAGCTGTCGTTGAGCACCAGCACGCGGGTCGAGGCCGCCGGTTGCTGCGCGGCCAGGTGACTGAGCAGGTACTCGTCGGCGGCGTCAAAGGCCTGCAACGGTTCGTTGGCCTGTTCGGGCTGGCGGATCAGGTCGAGCTGGGCAAAAGGGCTGTCGAGCAGGGGCATGGCGGGGGAGACTCTGGGTAATCGAACCATCGGGGTGAACACCGACGCGGCGCAAGGGCCCGCACCATCACCCGGAACTGGTCGCAAATGTTACGTTTATTTCGCAAGGATTACATGCCGCGTTTTAAAACAGGCCTGCCTTGACGGCCGTGATCACGGCGGCAATCTTGTTATTGACCCCCAGCTTTTGCATGGCGTGCTGGGAGTGAAACCCCACGGTGCGCTCGGACAAGCACAGGATCTGGGCAATTTCGGAGGCGGTCTTGCCCATGGCCGACCAGCGCAACACGTCGATTTCACGCGGTGACAATTTGTGAGTGGGCGCAGGTTGCGTAGGGTGAGGGTGTTTTTGCGCCACGACGGCATGCATGGCATGGCACACCCACAGCACCTGCCCGGCTTTTTCGTAGAGTTCTTCGGGGCTTATCGGGCCGCTGCGGCGCCCCAGGCTCAGCATGCTGAACATGCCTTGGAAATCATGCACCGCCTGGCTCCAGCCGATGTTCAACCCATGGGATTGGGCATGGACCCATAATTCGGGCACCGCGCAAAAGGTTTTTTCTTCCCACACGATCGGCAACACAGAACGCTTGCAATGGGCGACGACGGGGTCGAGTTCGTAATAATTGTGCTGCTTATAAAGTGTGTTCCATTCCGTGGGGTAGTTATTGATATGAATGGGGCTGGTGGAGTGATTGAAAAGGTGAGAACTCATCGTAAATGCGCAATATTCAAAGCCGATTTCGTACGTGATATTAAGGGCCGCTTCAAACATGCTGGTTATTTCGCTTTCACCTTCCAGCTTCGGGAGACGGGTAGTGCGCCAGTTAACCATTGGAACTCTCCATGAGTTTGGTGTGGCTTGGGGACTGCCCGACTCCCAAGGTGACACGGGCTTGAGTGTAGGACATGTCCTACACGCCAACGTGAAAAATATGTGATCGATGGTTCATTTTTTAAAACGATTTACGTTGTACAAACAGCACGTGTTTGTGCAACTGATTCGCGGGTTTCGGCATTTTTTATTATTTTTAAAGGGTTGGCAGTAGTGTCAGATTGATGGCCATTAAATACACGTCATCATGTAATGGCGTATTCGGATGCACGTTAATAGCTAAATAGTTGGTTTGAATCCGCCGGCCGTTCTGGCCCGTAACGTGGCTGAAACAGGCGGTTTTTGGCGCAATATCAGTACAAACCACCGGTGTTTGCGCGCACCGCTTTGAGGGACACTGGGCACCTGACGCGAAACGGAGGTGCCCATGACGGCCAGCGCTGAAAAATACACCCGCCAGACCTTGCTCGATGTGCAATCCCTGACCCCCAGCCTGTTTACCTTGCGCACCACCCGCGACGCGGGCTTTCGTTTTCGTGCCGGGCAATTCGTGCGCCTGGGGGTGACCAAGGCCGACGGCAGCCTGGTGTGGCGCGCCTACTCGGTGGTGTCGTCGCCTTTTGACGAGTACCTGGATTTCTTCTCCATCGTGGTGCCGGGCGGCGAGTTCACCAGTGAGTTGAGCCGCTTGCGCCCGGGCGACACCTTGCTGGTGGAGCGCCAGGCCACGGGCTTCCTGACCCTGGACCGTTTTGTCGATGGCCGGGATTTGTGGTTGCTGGGCACCGGCACCGGCGTGGCGCCGTTTCTGTCGATCCTGCAGGACTTTGAAGTGTGGGAAAAATTCGAGCGCATCCTGCTTGTGTACAGCGCCCGTGAAGCCCGTGAACTGGCCTACCAGCCGCTCATCCACACATTGGGCGAGCGCGAATACCTGGCGGACTACGCGCACAAGCTCACCTACCTGCCTATCGTCACCCGTGAGCAGCATCCCGGGGCGCTGAACGGGCGGATCACCACCCTGATCGACAACGGCGAGCTGGAACGCGCCGCTGGCGTGGCGCTGACCCCTGAGCATTCGCGCGTGATGATCTGCGGCAACCCGCAAATGATCGATGACACCCGCCAGATGCTCAAGCAACGCGACCTGCAATTGAGCCTCACCCGGCGCCCGGGTCAGGTGGCGGTGGAAAACTACTGGTAAAAAGAAAGGTTCTTCACGGAATCCCGGGAAAGACAGAAACAAGAACGCCGATTTGATGG
>NZ_JBSVWN010000053.1:0-46199 GCF_054071325.1 Pseudomonas sp. SDO5215_S409
ATGAGGCCCCCTCTTCAATTCAATGACCGTGTTGCACTCGGTTCCTGCAACCGCCCTCTTTAAAGCCAAAGCAGCCTGTCGTTAGAGTTAATATTTATCATCGTTAGTGCTAATTTGGTCGTGCTTGATTTTAGTGTGGTAAGTATCAAAAAATTTAGTGGCGAATAAAAATTGTCGATGGCGTCAGTTTAATTGTGTTGCTGAAATTGGCTGCTTTGGTAGTGTCTGGCTATTTCTAACCAAATATAGTTATAGCGATAACGAAGCCATTTGATGAATAATCTATCCAGCTGGCGCCGAAAAAAACTTTGCTTTCGTGCTTCAAGCATTTTTTCAATGTCGAATTCTAATTCTTTTCTGTTGAAACAAAGCCATATTGTGGGGAGAATACTCTCAAGATTAGAGTGGCAAACGGGCGCGACCTCTGAATAAAGGATGTTTTTTATTTCCGCCATGTCAAAATTTTTTATCTGTTTTACAATCGCGGCGTAGTCAACTTCGTTATCAACGAATGCGTCCGACAATGCCCATCGTATGTCTGCTCGTTCTTGTTTGCTTATAGAGTCTTCCATTTGGAAAACTCCTCTAATTCTTCATCCAGACTATCGGCAGCCATACTGCCAGCAATACCGCCGGCAATGCTGCCAGCAAGAACTATCGCTACGGCACATACCAAAGCACCAGGGCCGCACAGTGCTGATACGCCGAGGCCTGCGAGTCCACCACCAGCGGCGCCACCGCCAATGATTATGCTTTGTCGAGCCGTTTCCTTTACTTTGTTATCTGCATTCATGATTTCATAAACAGCAAAAGTTGCAGTGATAAGAATGCCAACCTTCCCCATGAGTCTCAATTTTTTTGTGACGTTGCTTACAGCGGCATTATCGCGGCCGGATGACTCTAGGATTGAATAATGAACTCTGTTTTTTTGTTCTGCTGTCAGTTTGTTATATTCGATCTTTTCTGCACGCAGAGCATATTTGTCGAGAGTTTCCTGTAGCGTTGGTGGGAGCTTCTTTTTTCGCTCTGCAAAAGCCAGGCCTTGAGCAGAGGTAAATTTTCGATGTTCCAGCATGATTCGGTTGCGCATTTCCTGGCAAAACTCGACTCCCTCACGAGCGCTAATTTTTCCTGCGATCACTTCGGCTTTAGTCTCAATCGATATGCGTTTGATATTGCTTATATAGTTGGCGCGAGTTTTTGCATCGGATATTGCATCCATTGAAAATCTAGTTGCAGCGCCTTCCATGCCGGCAATTGCCATGTCTAATGGGGAGTTCTCTAGCGTGTGTGCCTTTTGAATAACGTAACTGCCAGTTACGAGTAAAGGTTCAGACATGAAATGTTCCTTATTTCAATGCTGCATTAAGAAGGGTATCGAACATGGATTCACCATCCATTTCGGATGGAGTGCCGAAGTCGAGTTTTTGGCAGACCCTTCCACTAGTGTTGGCGAATTTCACAACGTTATTTGCATCGAACACGCCCGACATGGATGTCCCGTCTTCAAAGTGCGCGATGCAGGTCAGGTCCTTATACGACTCAGTTGCTGGAATGCTGAAGCTGATCCAGCTCGAGAGGATATTCATGGGGGTTGGAGGGGTGAACGGGGCGGGTGTGTGTGAGTCACCGATGATCACTGTGCCGGAACCTCCAATCACGATGTTGCCGTGAGTGCCGCCACTGCTCTGTAATGCGGCATTCTTGCCGTTAATGAACACTGTCGAGGACAGTCCCGAAGACAAAGCACTACCGCATGTGCAGGTATCGCCTTGGCTAGCAGCTGCAAGTCCATCGAAGAAGACGTTGGGGGAGCCTGTAGCAATTGCTTTTGGGCCGTGCCCAGGAATAGGGCAACTGGTTGGATCGGTGATACGTGCGGCTGGCTTTGCCATGCTTGACTCCCTGTCAACGAATTTACTAGGGCCGACTGTATCAGACTTGCATGGACCGCAGCTGTGGAAGAAGTGTTCGAGTGGCGCCTGGAGAGCTGGAGGTGTATGTCGGCGCCGAATCCGGACCGGATGTATCTCAAAAAAGCCCTACACCTCAATAACCGCAGGGCTCCTGCGCCTCTACCGTCGACTCAATGCCCCGCCGGAAAATGCGTGTCATATTCCAAGCTAAGCGCCACCGCCTTGGCCGGAGTAAACCCACCGCCGCTTGCCAATTCGTCGATCGCCTTGAAATACCGGTCCTGCCCGCCCGGCAAGGTCCAATCCAGCATGCGGGCGGGGGTGGTGCCGATGTTTTTGAAGCTGTGGACGGTGCCGCGTGGAATGAACAGCAAGGTGCCAGCGCCTACGGTTTGTTCGGCGCCATCGACGCGGACGCTGTAGGTGCCCTCCACCACAAAGATGAATTCTTCCTGTGAGTGGTGAAGATGGTCGGGCGGGCCTTCGCCGGGGTTGTGGGTGGCGATGAGCACGGAGGTAGCGCCGCCACTGGCTTCGGTGCTCAGCATCAGCCGTATATCCAGGCCGAATGGGCGCAGGGGCGTGGCGTCTTCGGGGGTTACGATCAGCGGAATCAGCGGCGAGTGTGATGTGCTCATGGTGTCCATCTTGCTGTTATCGACCGAGTGGAAAGGGGCCTGGGAAGCCCCCCTCGTTAATAACAAAACGCTTGATGGCCCGCTTTATTCCCGGCGTATACCGCAGGGCATAAAAACGGGGGGCGATGGTAGGAAATCGCCCCGTCAGACCCCGTCAGGCTGGCTGCGCTGCCAAGCTGTTGCTGACTTTGCGGCCCGCCACCAGCACGATCACAAAACCGACGCCCACCAGTGCCGTGGCCAGGCTCAGCAGTACCGCGCTGCCCATCTGGTCGACGATCCGCCCGCCAAAGAACGAACCCAAGGCAATGATAACCTGGAACAAGGCGACGAACAGCGGCATGCCGCGTTCGACGTCCTGGGGGGCGACGACGAACATCCAGATACTGGCGCAGGCCGGGAAGGCGCCAAAAGCGAAGCCCCAGAGGGCGATAAGCATTCCGGCGCCGGTCAGGCCGGTGGCGAAGTGAGGGAACAGTGCGGTGCTGGTGCCAATCATCACGGCCACAAGCAGCAGGGTGTAGCGCACGCTGCGGTTGGCGGCGAAACCGGCAAAGATGTTACCCAACACCCCCGCCACGCCAAACAGCAGCAGCAACGAGCCGATGGTGGGGCCGTCGAAACCGGCGCTGTTCTTGAAGAAAGGCGCCACATAGGTGTACGCCGCAAAGTGCGCCAGGCCGATCAGCAACACGGCGATCAGCCCGACCCGCGCCCGTGGGTTGATAAACAGGGCCGGCAGGTCGCGGATGAGAATGGCTTTTTCCGGGTAGAGCCGGGGTAGCAGCAAGACCTGCGCCAACAGCACCGGCACACCCAGCAGGGCGGTGGCCAGGAAGGTCATGCGCCAGCCCATCAGGCCGCTGAGCCAGGTGCCCACGGGCACACCTAGGACGGTGGCCAGGGTCACGCCCACCATGATAATCGACGTGGCCTGTGCCACCCCGACGCCCTTGGGGGCCAAGCGGCCGCTGAGGGCGATGGCGGTCGCCCAGAAACCGCCGATGCTGATGCCCAGCAGTACCCGGCCGAATAACAGGAGGTTGAAGTCACTGGCAAAGGCCACCACCGAGTTGGCGATGATCATGATCAGCGTCAGGCCGATCAGCAGGTAGCGGCGGTCCATCTTGCCAATAAGCACAGACAGCAACGGCGCGGCCAGGGCGCCCATGATACCGGGCAGGGTGACCATCAGGCCGGCGTGGCCCGCACTGATACCCAGGTCGCTGGCGACGTCGTTGAGTACGCCGACCGGCAGAAACTCACTGGTCACCAGGGCGAAGGCACCCACGGCGACGGAAAGTATCGCGAGCCACTGCTGTTTGACACTCTGTTGATCATGTTCGGGTAGGCCGCTTGGCATGGTGTTGTATTCCGGGGTAAATGTCGCCTGAAGCCAGACGCGGGGAAAATTGAGAGGCGATTATATAAATCAGCGGCGTGTAACACGCAGGCGAGCCGTTCGATAGTAATCATCAGCGCCATCAATGAGGCCCGCTGATACATAAAAGTGAACCGTACGTCAGCGCAGAGGGAACGCGAATCCGGTGGCAAACCACCCACTCATTTCAGACTTATTCAGGAGTCGCGCCATGCCGCCGGTCGACCAGAGCTCTCTCAGTGTTTCTTTGCCCCCCTCTCACTCCACGGCGCCCGCACCGGCAACCCTGCCAGCTGGGGCGTTGAAGTTGCCGGGGCACGCTGGCTGGGTCAACCCGCAAGCCTTGGGCTGGCTCAAGGAGGGGCCGCATGGCGCCACCGGGCAGGCAATTATCCACGCCATTGGGGCCGGGAATATTTTCCCGCAGGGTAAAAGTGGCCCCTCCACGGTGTTCAGTTCACCGGCCGTATCCGGCACCGATGGCAAGACCTTGCGTCCGGTATTGAGTTTCTCGCCGGTCAAGGGGGCGGGTGACGAGCCCCGTGAACTGGCGCTGGATCATGTGCAATTGCAGCGTGACGACGGTCACCAGGAACAATGGTCGGCGCCACGGCAACCCGCGTCGGGCGAGCGAGCGGCGCCCCCCCCATTGGCACCCGTGCCCCAACAAGGTGGGCCCGCCAGTACGGTTAAAGCGGGCCCGGCGCCCAGGCCCGTGGCACTCAACTCGGTGGTCACGCGCTTGCAAAACCCCACCGCGCCTTCGGGTGGCGCGCCGCTTGGGATGTCGAAAAAGCGCAAAAATGTACCCTCGTTGTCCGCAGGCGAGATGGGCAGGGCGAACAAGCGCACCAAGTACGCAGACTCGCTGCCCGCCGCGCTGCAAGACAAAAAACTCACCTTTGCGGCGCAGCGTTTTGGTGCTGGCAGCAACGGCGTGGTGTGCGGGTTGTCGGTGGACGGCCAAGTGTCGAATAACTTTGTGGTTAAAACTGCGCTGATGCAGGGCGATCGACCCAGTGAAGCGACCATGGACATGCTGCGCAAAGAGATTGGCTTGAACCAAGAGTTGGGCCGAATCAATAGCCTCAAGCCGATGCCTGGGATTGTGGTCGGCGCCGGTTCGGCAGAGTTGGAAAATCAACTGTGCCTGATACTGCCGCGCGTACACGGCGGCGCCATGACCCATCACATTGACGCGTTGTATGACGATTGCCTGGCCGGCAAATCGTCGCCCGCTGACTTTGCACACCAACTGCGTGAGCAAATAAAACCGGTCATCGACAGCATGGCGGTGCTGCACGAGAACGGCTTCATCGTGAACGATTTCAACGCTGGCAACCTTTTGCACGACAGCACAGCCAAGCACGGTAAGTTGATTGACTTCGGTTGCGCCGGGCATACCGGCGATTTCGTGAAGCCGGGTACGGTGGGCACCATCGCGCCTGAACGCATCGAGTCATCCGAACACGCCCCGCAAAGTCCTGGCCCGCGCAACAGGCCGTTGATGCCAGCCTCGGATGCTTACTCCATGGGGTGTGTATTGCATTTTCTGGTACACAACCGCTACCCGACCTGGAGCGACAAAGCGGCAGGGCTTAGCGATGAACAACAACTCCACGAATTGAGCGCCAGCACCGAGGCGTTCTTGAACCGTGGCAGTTTGTTCCCGGACGCTCACGCTGCGCTCAACCGCGACCTGCGCAGCACTGAGCATCCCCTGGCGGAAAAACAGCTGCGCGAACAGCTCAATGCAGCGGGCTTTTATGAGCTGGTAGAAGGGCTGACACGCCCCGATCCGGAAAAACGCCTGACGTTGGCCCAGGCAATGGACAGCCGCTTCCTGAACCCTGCGCCTGCGGCACGCCCGTAACGCCAGTGGTTAACCCCGTACATCGCTGCACAGAAAAGCCTTGGCACTGAAAAGTGACAAGGTTTTTTCTTTTCCGGTGTTTGCCGGGGCAGCACCCGCAAATTATTTGTGCGGGTGCCGAATAACTTCTCCCGCTGCCGTGTTCAGTACACAGACCACACAGAGAACGCCCATGAACACGCCCACCGACCACTACGACCGCCTGACTCGCCTTTTCCATTGGCTCACCGCTGCCCTGGTGATTTTCATGTTTGCCAGCGCCCATATCTGGGAAAACCTGGAGCGGGGCACGCCGCTGCGCAAAGGCTTGCAGTCGGTGCACATCTCATTGGGGATTGCCATGGCGGTGCTGATTGCCGCGCGTATCGTCTGGCGACTGATCGGTGGCAATCACCCTCGGCCCCACACCCCGGCGGTGGTCAATCTCGCCGCGAAAGTGGCGCACGGCTGTTTATACCTGTTGTTGCTGGCGCAGGTGATGCTCGGGTTTCTGTTTCGCTGGGCGCAAGGTGAGCCGTTCACTTTTTTCGGTTTGTTCCCCGTTTCGGCGCCGCTGGTCATCGACCGCGAGTTGCGCGGCACCCTGGGTGGCCTGCACAACAACGTGGCGTGGGCCATTATTTTGCTGGCCGGGGTGCATGCCATCGCAGCGCTATGGCACCACTACGTCATGCGCGACGGCACGCTGCGCCGCATGCTGCCTGCGCCCCGGCGTGATGTTCAACACTGATTTCTGCTGCTGTACTCCCCCCAACGTTACGGAGCATGACAACCATGAGTAATCGTCACGAACACGCCATCAGTTCCCGCACCGCGCTGTTTTTTGGCGCCTGCCTGGCCGCTGCACTGCTGGCTGGCCAAGCCCGCGCTTCGGGTGACGAGCCCGCGCCGCCCAAGCCTAACTGCCCCAAAGGCCAGGTCTGGGACAGCAAGACCGGCAAGTGTGCGCTGCAAACCAGCAAGGCCACCTCTGATGCCGACCGTACCGACTATGCTTACCGCCTGGCCAAGCACGGGCGCTTCGAGGAAGCCCTGACGCTGCTGGACACCCTGCAAAACCCCAACACGGCCAAGGCCCTGAACTACCGCGGCTATGCCACCCGCAAGCTGGGACGTACCGACGAAGGCATCGGCTATTACCTGCAGTCGGTGGCGCTGGACCCTAACTACGCGCAAGTGCGTGAATACCTGGGCGAGGCGTATGTGATCAAGGGCCGCGTTGACCTGGCCCAGGAGCAACTGGTGAAAATCAAAGCCCTGTGCAGCACCACCTGCGAAGAATACGAAGACCTGGCACACGCCATCGCCACCGCACCGCAGGCGTGATACCGGTGAGCCGAAAGCCGGGAGGCGGTCATCGCCAATGACGTTGATGTTCGCCGCGAGCTAGGCCCGCTGTTGCCCCGTCTGTGGCGATACGGGTTGTTGCTGTCGCGAAAAAAACACCTGGCCGATGACCTGGTGCAGGCCACCTGCGTGCGGGCGTTGGAGCGTGCTGGCCAGTTTGTGGCTGGCACGCGGCTGGACCGCTGGCTGCTGGCGATCATGCACTCGATATGGCTCAACGAACTGCGCTCGCAACGCGTGCGGCAAGGGCGCGGTTTTGTGGATGCCGAGCAAGAGTTGTTTTTTGACGGCGAAAGCCAGGCCCAGGAACACGTGCTGGCCGCGCAGGTGATCCGGCGCGTGAACGCGTTGCCGGATGCCCAGCGTGAAACGGTTTTTCTGGCCTATGTCGAAGGGCTTTCGTACAAGGAAATTGCCGAGGTTCTGACGATCCCCATCGGCACGGTCATGAGTCGGTTGGCAGCCGCCCGCTTAAAACTGGCTGAAACCACACGCGTCCCGTCGGACGTATCAAGCGGAGAACGACGATGACTCAACTTTCCTCCCCGTCGGATGAACTGTTGGTGGCTTATCTGGACGGTGAAGTGGCCCCCGAACAAGCCCGGGTGATCGATGACCTGCTGCGTACCGACCCCGCCGTTGCCGCGCGCCTGGAGCATTTGACCTGTGGCGATTTGCCGATCAAGGCCGCGTTCGACTCACTGCTCGACCAGGCCCCGACCCAGCGCTTGCGAACCCTGCTCGACGCGGTGCCTTCCACGCAAACGCCAACCCTGAGTCGGCGCCGTTTCCTGGCGGTGGCGGCAAGCTTCGCCGTGGCGGGCGTGGTCGCCGACCGTTTGTTCATGAGCCGGGCCCGCCCTGCGCCCGGTCAGGGCTGGCGTGCGTCGGTCGCCGAATACATGGCGCTCTACACGCCCCAGACCCTGGAAAACCTCAGCACCGACCCGCTCTCCCATATCGCTCAACTGAGTTCGGTGGGGCGCCAACTCAACTTGCCGCTGACCCCCGACGCCGTCAGCCTGGCGGGGGCGGACTTTCGTCGTGCGCAGGTGCTTGACTACGACGGCGTGTTGATCGGCCAGTTGACCTACCTGGACCCACGTCACGGCCCGTTGGCGCTGTGCATCACCGCCGCCCGCACAGGCGCGGTGGCCATGGCGACCGAACAGCGCCGGGGCATGAACGTGGTGTATTGGTCCAGCCCGTCTCATGCCTTCATGTTGATCGGCAGAAATCCGTTCGACGCCTTAGAGCGCATGGCGCAGGGTGTCGAGCGCTCGTTACCGGGCTAGGTTCAATGACGGGAGGAGGGCGCCTGCAACGCCCGCCAGCGTGCCGGGGTCGTGCCTTCCCACGTACGAAAGGCGCGGTAAAACGAGTTGGTGTCTTCGTACCCCACCAGGCAGGCGATTTCATCGATTTCCACCGACGGCTCGCTGAGTAGATGGCGCACCATTTCTTGACGGGTCTCCAGCATCAGTTGCCGAAAATGCGTGCCCTCTTCGGTGATGCGCCGTTGTAACGTACGTTCGCTCATACCGAGTTCCCGAGCCACCTCGACCATCTCGGGACGCCCGCTGGCCAGGGTGCGCTTGAGCACCGCCTTGACCTGCTGGCTCACCGTTGCCGCCGCGGTCGCTTGGGCCAACGCCGTCACCAATGCCGGGTTCAGCAGGGCCAGCAGGTCCGGGTTATGGCCTGGGAAGGGCCGGGCCAGGTCATTGGCGTCGAGCACCAGGGCATTGCGGGCGGCGCCAAAGCGCACGGGGCAGCCGAAGAACTTGGCGAGTGTGCCGCTGCCATCATCGGCGCGGGCCAGTTCCACCACGCGCGCGTCGATCGCCGTGGCGCAGCCCCGCCGACCCAGTTCGATCACCGAGGCAAACACCGCGTCAACCAACAGCGGCGGTGGCGGCTGCGGGGTATACAGCCAGTCAACGGTGACGGTACAAAGGCCGCCGCCTTCAACCAGCAGCACACGCTCGCCCGTGCACAATTGCTTGAACCGGGCCAGGCGGTGCAGGCCGTCGCGATAGTCGCGTGCGATAAACGCGGCAAAGCTCGACGGTGGCAGCGACGTGACTTCCAGCCCCGAGGCCAGTAAAACGCCGGCTGCGGGGTCGGGGTTGAGCGCGTGTATGGCGTCCCACAGGCGAAACAATTCCTGGGTGTTCACATGGCGCCGGTCGCGCCGCTCGCGCAGGTTGAGGGTGACCGGCAGCCCGGCCTGACGCAGCACGGCCGCCGGTGCCAACCCGATCGTGCCCAGGCCCTGCCAGAACACGTCCGGGATATTGAAGCGGGGTTGGCGCGCCTCAGGCATGGATCACCTCCTTTCACACCGTGAAATCAATCCGAGGCCGACACACTGAGGTCACGCCATTTTTCGTCGCTGGCCGCCAGGGCTGCTGCTGCGGCTGCACCGTAGTGCACGGCATCACTGCCAATCAGCAGGCGCAGGGGCGCATCGTCGCGCAGCGCCAATTCCAGCAAGATCTGCGCGACCCTTTCAGGGCCGGTCACCAGAATACCGGGGGTGTTTTGCAAATCAATCAGCGCGCCGATCGTTTTTTGGTAAGGCTCACTGATTGGCGGCACCTTCATCGACACACTTGCCCATTCGGTGCGCATGCCGCCAGGTTCCAGCACGGTGACCTGAATGCCCAACGGCCCGACTTCCTGCGCCAGTACGGTCGAAAAGCCGCCCACCGCCCACTTCGCGCTTTGGTAGGCCGAAAGCCCGGCCATGCCGATACGCCCGCCAATCGACGATACCTGGAAGATATGGCCATGCCCTTGGGCGCGCATAACGGGAACCACGGCTTTGCTGACGTACACCACGCCATAGAAATTGGTGTCGATCTGCGCCGAAAAATCCTCCAGCGTCACGTCCTCAAGCGCAGCGAGGTCGCCGTAGCCCGCGTTGTTCACCACCACGTCAAGGCGCCCAAAATGCGCCACCGCAGCGTCCACCGCCCGCACCACCTGGTCATTGCGGCTCACGTCCAGCGCCAGCGGGTAAACCGCGTCACCGTAGCGGGCCACTAGCGCCTGCAAGTCGCGGGGGTTGCGGGCGGTGGCCGCGACCCGATCGCCGGCCTGCAACGCCGCTTCGGCAATAGCACGGCCAAGGCCACGGGAACTGCCGGTGATAAACCAGATTTTGGACATACGCACACCTTTTCGTCTGAGGCTGCATGAGCAGCGGGTCAACGAATGATGGCCAACGGGCGCTGTTGCGACACTAGCGGAAGGGTGCCAGACGACTTGCACATTGCGCCAAAAAACGGCGCAAGGGCTGTTTGAAACGGTGTGGCGTCAGGCGGTCTTTACCGGCTTGATCAAGCTTTCTGCCGGGATGCCAAACATTTCGTGCAGCTTCCAGATCATGGGCAGTGTGAGCGCACGTTTGCCGTTGAGCACTTCATACACCCGGTTTTGCCGGCCGATGGCGGGCACCAGGTCGGAGGGTGAAAGGCCCGATTGCTCCATCCGGAAACGTATGGCGTCCACCGGGTTGGGCAGGTCGATAGGGAAGTGTTTGTTCTCGTAGGCTTCGATCAGGGTGAGCATCACATCAAAGTAATCGCCCTGCTCTGTGCCGGGCTGCGGCTCGTTGTCGAACAGCGGGGAGACAGATTTCAGCGCGGCTCGGTAGTCCTGTTCGGTATGGAGGGGACGGATATTCATGGGTTACTCCGTTTCGACGGTATCGGCATTGATCGCGTCGTACTGTTTGTGGGTTCCGACGAATTTGATGTAGAGCGCGCCATAGCGGTACGCCACGGCAACGATGAGCCGGTAATCGTTGCCTTTGATGTTGAAGACGATTCTGCGGCTCTTGAGAACGCTGGCAGTGCAGAACTGTTCCTTGATCTGTGCAGGTGTTGACCAGTTGGCCTTTCTCGCCTCGTCAATCCAGGCGAGGAGCGGTTGTTCTGAGTCCGGGTACTGTTGCCAAAAAGACTTGAGTTGGCTGATCGCGATAATTCTCATGGGGACCCTAGTCCCGCAGTGGGACTTGTGCAAGCGAGCGCTGATAGAAGGGCGAGTGGTTTCCTGAGTCGGCAGGTGTCTTTTTCAGTCAGCCGGAACCAATTCCAACACCCTGTCACGCCCCCCTTCGGCCACCAGATAAGTCCCTTTCCCGGTCGGCACAATCGACTGCGGCGCCTTCAGGAACGAAAGAATCGTCTGTTGTTTTCCCGCCGGGTCCACCAGCAGCAAGCGTGCGCGGTGGGTCGAGTCTTCGTTGATCCATAGCCCGCGTTCATCGCACATCAAAAACGTCGGTTTGTTGAGGTGGGCCAGCACCACCGGGTCGCGGCCGTCGTCGGTCAGTTCGCGGATGACGCCTTTCTTTTTCTCGGTGTAGAGCAGGCGGCCGTCGGTGCAGCGGGTGATCGACTCGCCTTCGTTCAACTGGTCACACAGCACGCTCAGCGTCTGGTCACTCCAGCGGTAGCGCAGCAAGCGCCCGTGCTCCTTGCGGTCTTCGATGGCATACAGGTCGTCGCCTTCGCTCCACAAGCCTTGCACGTATTCGCCTTTGAACAGCTCGGTGACGGCACCGTCCTTGAGGAAGCTGACCGGCGCATCGGCCGATTCCTGGCTGAACACCCAGCCGCCACGGGTGGCCACCATGCCGTCGGGTTTGGACAGTTTGCCCACCACCACTTCACGGGCGCCGCTGGGCAGGATGCGCACGATGCTGCCTTTTGCGTCGTCCAGTTCTTGGCTGACCATCAACGCCCCATCCGGTAGGGGCATCAGGGAGGCGGCTTTGGGCACGTCACGGTGTAGGACCTGATAACGCCAGCCGTGGGCGGCCTGCACCGGGTAAAAACTTTGCCAGGCAAAAAAGCCCAGGGTGGCGCAGAGGAGCAGGCCGATAAATCCCAGGCCTGCCTTGAACATTTTTACGGTTTTATTCATTAAACGAGGTGCCAGTAACGATGAGTGAATAGAGACGTGCGGGGCAGGCACAGTATCGTTTGCCGACGTGTGGCAGCAAGTTGTTCACGCGCCGTGCCTGTTGCGGGGTCGCGCCAATGGCATCGCGCTATCCCCCGTACGATAATGCCAGCTGTCTCTGACCACCAATGGCCCGCCCGTGATCATCAACTTCGACCTCAACGACCTCCAGGCCTTCCGCGCCGTCGTGGACAAGGGCAGCTTTCGCGCCGCCGCCGAGGCCATCCGTATCTCCCAGCCGGCCCTGAGCCGTCGCATCGAAAAGCTTGAATCGGCGCTGGACGTCAAGCTGTTCGAGCGCACCACCCGCCGCGTCAGCCTCACCATGGTGGGCCGTGCCTTCCTGCCGCAAGTGGAGCGCATGCTCGATGACCTCGACGTGGCGCTGATGGGCATCAGCAACGTCGCGTCCACGCGCATGGGCAATGTGACCATCGCGTGTGTGCCCTCGACGGCGTATTACTTCATGCCCCACGTGATCTCCGAATTCCACAAGCTCTATCCGAAAATTCGCGTGCGGGTGCTCGATGCCAGTGCGGGCGAAGTGTGTAACGCAGTGGAAAGTGGCGAGGCGGATTTGGGCGTGAGCTTCAGCGGCAGCCTGGCCGACGAGGTGGAGTTCGAGCTGTTGTTGCAGGAGCGCTACGTACTGGCCTGCCGACGCGATCATCCGTTGGCGGGGCGCGCCAGTGTGGCGTGGGCCGAGGCCTACGAGCATGAGTACATCACGGTGGACAAGACCTCCGGCAACCGCTTTTTGCTCGACCAGGCGCTGCGTGGCGTGCGGGTGAAGAAGCCGAGTATCTGCGAAACCCACCACGTCACGACGATGATCGGGCTGGTGGAGGCGGGGCTGGGGGTGGCGATGGTGCCGTCGATCGCGATGCCGGCCAGCACTCACCCGATTCTGGTGAGTGTGCCGCTGGTGGAGCCTGAAGTGCTGCGCAATGTGGGGTTGATCAAACGCCGCGGGCGCACATTGCCGCCCGCGGCGCTGGAGTTGGAACGGCTGGTGCGCGAGATGCCGTTTCGGTCAGCGTGACACCGAGTCCAGGCCGGTGGATTGCACCACCGGCTGCGCCTGGGGCGACGCCAGAAAGCGCAGCAGCGCCTGGGCTTCGGCTGGGTGTTCGGCGTTCACCGGAATGCCAGCGGCAAAACGGGTGACGGACTGCACGTCTTCGGGGATCTTGCCTACATAGGTCACACCCGCAATCGGCAACAGTTCAGACACCTGCTGTAGGCCCACCTCGTAATCACCCTTGGCCACCTGCGAGGCCACCGGGATGCGTTCGATCATGGTGCCCTTGGCCGGGATGCCGAGCTTTTTGAACAGCTCCTTCTCCACATACACACCGCTGGCGCTGTCCGAATACGCCACGGACTTGGCCTTGAGCAGCACCGCTTTGAGTTGCGCGTCGGTGCCGATCAGCGGCTTGGCGGCGCCTTCCTTGACCACCAGGCCGATGCGCGAGTCCGCCAGTTCCACACGGGACGCCTTGTCGACCTTCCCCTGCTGGATCAAGTCGTCCAGCGCGTAGCCCACCATAATCACCACATCGGCGTGTTCGCCACGGGCCAGGCGGTTGGGAATCGCTTCCGGCGCCTTGCCCATCGACGGGCCGAGAACGGTATCGAGGGTGTCGCCGCTCTGGGCCGTGTATTGCGGCCCGAGCAGTTTATAGGCGGCGGTGAAGCCGCCCGAAGTCATCACGGTCAGCGATTGGGCCTGCACATTCAGTGCCCCAGCGCCGATCACCAGTGCCGTCAACGCCTTGAACAGTCTGTTCATCGGGATGACTCCTCAGGCTGCTTGGAAACGGGCGCTGTTGGCGCGGCGGTACAAGGCCAGTGTCGCGCCCAGGGCGCACAGCGCGGCGAACATCAGCCAGTAGGCCGGTGATGCCTTGTCTTCGGTGGCGTGGATGAACCAGGTGGAAATCGCTGGGGTAAAGCCGCCGAAAATAGCTGTCGCCAGGCTGTAGGCCAGGGAGAAGCCCGCCACGCGCACTTCGGCCGGCATGATTTCGGTCAGGGCCGGGATCATTGCGCCGTTGTACATGCCGTACAGGAACGAGAACCACAGCAGGGTTTCCAGCATGTGGGCAAAGCTTGGGTTCTGTACGACGTAGGACAGTGCTGGGTAGGCGGTCAGCACTGTCAGCGTGGTCATGGCGATCAGTACTGGCTTGCGGCCGAAACGGTCACTGAGGGTGCCGCCGATTGGCAGCCATACAAAGTTGGACACGGCCACCAGCA
The DNA here is from genome assembly GCF_054071325.1 of Pseudomonas sp. SDO5215_S409. NCBI lineage: Bacteria > Pseudomonadati > Pseudomonadota > Gammaproteobacteria > Pseudomonadales > Pseudomonadaceae > Pseudomonas > Pseudomonas sp. SDO5215_S409. The sequence goes on from NZ_JBSVWN010000053.1 coordinate 14,392, forward strand.
ACGTCACCAGCAAGGCGTCGGCGGTGCTCAGGTTCAGCACGGTTTTACCAAAGGTCGGCGCATACACGGTGATCAGGTAAAAGGCGGTCGTGGTCATGGCCACCATCAGCATGCCGGCGATCACCACGGTCCAGTTCTTCACCAGGGTGGCCATCACTTCACGCATGCTCGGACGGTGTTGGCGCTGGCTGAACGCTTCGGTTTCCTGCAGGTTGCGGCGCAGCACAAAGATGAACGGTACGATCACGCAGCCCACGGCGAACGGCACGCGCCAGCCCCAGTCGGCCACATCGGCAGGCGACATCCACTGGTTCAGGCCGTAACCCAGTGCGGCTGCGACCACGATGGAAATCTGCTGGCTGCCTGACTGCCAGGCGGTATAGAAACCCTTGCGGCCCGGGGTGGCCATCTCGGCCAGATACACCGACACACCGCCCAGTTCCGCGCCGGCAGAGAAGCCCTGCAGCAACCGGCCCAGCAGCACCAGCAACGGTGCCCACAGGCCAATGGTCTGGTAACCCGGCACCAGCACGATCAGCAGCGTGCCGCTGGCCATGATCGAGAGGGTCACGATCAAGCCTTTGCGACGACCCACGTCATCGATGTATGCACCCAGGATCACCGCACCCAGCGGGCGCATCAGGAAACCTGCGCCAAACACGGCAAAGGTCATCATCAGCGAGGCGAATTCGTTGGCGGACGGGAAGAACGCGGCGGCGATATAGGTGGCGTAAAAGCCGAACAGGAAGAAGTCGAACTGTTCGAGAAAGTTGCCGGAGGTGACGCGAAGTACCGCGCCGACTTTTGAGCGGGCAGAGTCAGGCCGTGAAGGGTTTTGCATGTGTTTGTGTCTCCAGCGTTCTTTTTAAAGTGCTTGTTTCGCTTAAGACCGTGGATAGTGGCTGACACATTTAGAAATGATAAGTGAGTAATTTACATGAATTAATGCGCACTCGTTATCAATTGGCAAAGGGCCGCCATGGGGGCGGCTGGTTTTACCCGTTGAAACGCCTTGATGAAGAGGGCCGTCAAAAATAGTGCTAAATCGTTTCATCTGTCACCAAGAGCATTAATGGACGCTGCGATTGCCTCCCTGATACGCTCACACACTGATGACTAAAAAGAATAGAAGCCGGGTGCAGGGTTTGGCGGCCTCAAGGAGGCGCCGTTGCACCGCTGTCTTTGGGGAGCGTGCAGTGCCTGGCGTGCCAGCGTCGGTTGTACATCTGTGTTCTATGCTCTTCTAGGTGTTACCAATTCTTACGGACGGGAGGTGGTTATGACCGAAGCATCCAAGCCGCACGATGAGGCTGAGCAAGAGCGCGCCAGGCGGCGTCGCGAAGAGGAAAAGCCGCAGACCTGGAAACACCCGGACGATGGCACCGAGCTGTCGGAGCGGGACCAGGAGCGCCCGCTCAAGCCCTGAGTGCACGGGGCAACGGCGCGTGTGGGGCCGTTCCTCGCGCGCCGTCGCTCCCTCGCACAGCGCTCATATCAGCAGCCAGGCATGAAACCCTGACGCCAACACCAGAAACGCCGCCACTGCGGCCAGACACAATCCTACAAAAAACCGCAACAACGTACGGGCGGTGGGGTGGGTAATGAATTTGATGGCCCAGAGCAGGAACCCGGCAAGCAGGGTGCTCAAGGCAAAAATGACCAACACGGTAGCGCTCTCGATAACCTTTGAGCTGTCTTATAGTCCCAATGGCCCGGGTTGAACAGTGCATGCGTAGACGCCGCCTGCGGCGCTTCCTACACTGCCCGCTGTCTTGGGGAGTAGGCAGGCGCCAATGAATCGCAATGAATTACGCAAGGCCGACATCAACCTGATGGTGGTTTTTGAAACCCTGATGCTTGAGCGCAACGTGACCCGGGTCGCCGAGAAGCTGTTTCTGGGGCAGCCCACCATCAGTTCGGCGCTCAACCGCTTGCGGACGTTGTTCAACGACCCGCTGTTTATTCGCGTCGGCCACCGCATGGAGCCCACCGCGCGGGCCGAAGAGATCATCAAGCACTTGTCGCCAGCCCTGGACTCACTCTCGTCGGCCCTGAGCCTGACCCACGATTTCGACCCGTCTATCAGCACCATGACCTTTCGCATCGGCTTGTCGGATGATGTCGAGTTCGGCCTGCTGCCACCGTTGCTGCGTGCCTTGCGCCAGGAAGCGCCGCAGGTGGTGTTTGTGGTGCAACACGCGGACTACTGGCGCATTCCCGACCTGCTGGCTTCGGGCGACATCACCGTGGGCATCACCCAAACACGCGGTCTGCCGGCCAACGCCAAGCGCAAGTTGCTGCGCCATATCCGCCCGAGCCTCTTGCGCGCCGATGCTTCGGACACGCCGCTCACCCTCGACGAATATTGCTCACGCCCCCATGTGCTGGTTTCCCACACGGCCAACGTGGCCGGTTTTGCCGACGAATGGCTGGCGGAAATCGGACGCAAACGCCATGTGGTGTTGTCGGTGCCGCAATACAGCGCATTGCCTGCGCTGCTGGCTGGCACCGACCTGATCGCCAGCCTGCCGGACTACACCGCCCAGGCCATGGCCGCATCAGGCCACCTGTTCTGCGAGCCGTTTCCGTTCGATACCCCCACGCTTGACCTGTCCATGGTCTGGCTCAGCCACGTGGACACCGACCCGGCCGAGCGCTGGATGCGTTCGCGGCTGGAAGCGTTCATGAGTGAGCGGGCGGTGTTGCCCGGCGTTGCAGAAAACCCCTGAGCCACTCCGCTGCCGGACGCATTGGCCTGGGCTGACGCAGGTTTCATGTTGAAAGCGGCGAGGCCTGGCCGCTGCTGTGGTATATCTCAGGACCTTTCCTACAACAGTCCGGAGCTTTTCATGCCTCATCTGCATCTGGAATACACCGCCAACCTGGCCGACCTCGAGGTAGAGAGAACCCTGCTGCGCCTCAACAATGCGTTGATGGCGTCCGGGCAGTTCGGTGCCGAGGCAGACATTAAAAGCCGGGCGCGTAAAGTCGAGCGTTTCCAGGTGGGCACCGCCCTGACGCCGCGCGGTTTTATCGCGGTGAAACTGTCGTTGCTCAGCGGGCGTTCGCCCCAGGTTAAAAAGCAGCTCTCGGAAAGCCTGTTGGCGGCCTTGCAGGATCACGGCGAATGGCCGGAGGGTGTGCAGGTTCAGATCAGTGTCCAGGTGGTGGACATGGATCGCGAGTCCTACAGCAAAGTAGTCATCGGCTGACGTGCTGGGGTTATAACAACCCCGGCTCGCCGCACACCTTCACCACCTGTTCCCTGAACCACGCGTTGGCCGTGGGCTGCGCGCTGTGCGCGTGCCACTGCATGTCCAGGGTGAACCCCGGCAGGCCGTTCGGGGCTTCGCAGTGGCCGAACACCGAGGTGTCCGCCAGCAATTTGTGCACCCGGCGCGGCAGGCTCACGATCAGGTCGGTGCCGGCGATCATTTTGAGCGCCGCGCTGTAGCTGTTGGTGCGCGCCACAATGTGCCGCCGCAGCGCCTGGCGCGCCAGCCAGCCGTCGATCATGTTGGTGTCGGAGGTCCAGGGCGTGGCGAACACGTGTCGGCGCGCCACAAACGATTGCAGGCTGAACGCCGGTTCACGCGGGGCGCACTGTTTGTCGAAGACGCACACCAGGTCGTCCTCCAGCAGGATCTGCGTCTTGAAGTCCTTGTGCTCGCGGTGAAAGTGCGGGCCGAAGCAAATCACCAGGTCCAGGCGGCCTTCGCGCAGGGCCTCGGCGGGAATGTCGGTTTCCAGTTTGTGCACATTGACGATCACCGGCAGGTCGGCGTGATCAAGGTTTTTGAGCAGGCGGGGCAGGATCAGTTGTTCGAAGTATTCCGGTGCGCACACGTTGAAGGTGACGGCTTGTTGAGTGGGGTCAAACGCCTGGCTGCCGGCATGGCACAGGTTGATGCTCTCGAGGATTTTTTGCACATGGCCGTACATCGTGGTGGCTTTGTACGTAGGACGCATGCCCGCCCGGGTGTTGATAAACAACTCGTCCTCAAAACTGGTGCGCAGCTTTTTCAGGCTGTAGCTCACGGTGGACTGGCTGACAAACAACGTTTCGGACACCTCGGTGACGCTGTTCTGATCGTAAACAGCGATAAACACCATCAGGTCCTGCATATCGAGCTTTCTAAGCAAGTTGCTGTTTAGCATCCGTTCCGTCCATCGACCGCTTGTACCGAGCTTGGTACAACACACGCCAAAATGTTAACGGAACGCCCGCGCCATTAGAAACAACCGTCGGACGTTTCTATTGGTTGTGTGAGACAAATACTGTTTTGAACACGACGTGTTAGCGCATATGCCGGGCGTAATGGCGGGGATCAAAGCGCAGCACCATCACCAGCATCACCCCCATTACGGCAGCCAGTGACCACCAGGCCCCTTCAAAACTGCCCAATTGATCGCGGATCACCCCGGCGATCAACGGCGACAAACCGGCGATCAGGTAACCGATGCCCTGCACAAACGCGGTCAGGCCACCGGCACGGCGGGGGTCGTCGAGGTGGTCGAGCGACAGGATCAGGCTCATCGGAAACAACCCGCCAATGCCCAGCCCCAGCAGGCACGGCCACAGCAGGCTCAGCTGCTGCGGCGACAGGATGAGGCCGCAGAAACCGGCGATGATCAACACCAGCAACACCGCCACCACGGCGCGTTTGTCCTGGCGCCGGTTGGCGATAGCGGGCGTGACAAGGCCGGAAATCACCTCCATGGCCGTCAGAAAACCCAGCAACAAACCGGCGTTTTGTTCGCTCCAGCCCTGCTCCACGTAGTACGGCGCCAACCACGCCAGCACGCAGGTGTAGGAAGCAGTGCCCAGGCCAAAAAACACCGCCAGCAGCCACGCGCGACCGTTGCCAAAAAAGGATGCCTGCGCACCCGCACCGGCCTGTGGCAAGGCGGGCAACACCGCGCGTTGCGCCGTCCAGCACAGCAGCCCCAACACCGCCAGCACCGCCCACGCCGCAAGGCCCATGCGCCAGCTGCCTGTGTGCACCTGGATAAACGGCGAGAACGACGCGGCCAACGCGGCCCCGCCCATGATCGCCGTGACATACAGCCCCATGAACAGCGAAACGTTGTCGTGAAAGCGCGACTTGATCAGCGCGGGCATCACCGCTTGAATCAGCGCAATCCCCACCCCGGCCGCCACCGCGCTCACGATCAACTCGGCGGCCGAATCCAGAAACAAACGTGACCCCGTGGCCAGGCCGATCACCAGCAGCGAGTACACAATGCTGCGGTGTTCACCCAGGCGCCTGGCCACGGCCATGCCCAAAAACATCGCCAAGCCCATGGCCATCACCGGCAGCATGGTCAGCAAGGCGGCGGTGCTGAAACTCAGTGCCACCTCGCCGCGGATCGACGACAACAACGGGCCGACCGCCGCCATCGACGGGCGCAGATTCAGGGCGACCAGCACGACGCTGACCATCAGCCAGACGGCGGTCGCAGGTTTTGCGTGAACGTTTTCCATGAGCGGGCCTTGGGTAGACAAGGGCGTCATTAGGCCGCGCAGGGGGAGGGGGGGCAAATCAGAAAGTCGTTGGAGGTATTGAAAAAATGCGCGCTTCAATACCTCCCGTTGGCTACACCGCCCGGATCACGTGCTTGATCTCCTGGAATGCCTGCAAGCCCCACGGCCCCAGCTCGCGCCCGATGCTGCTCTGCTTGTAACCGCCCCAGGCCGCCTGCGGGAAAATCACCTGCGGCGCGTTGATCCACACCATTCCCACCTGCAACGCATTGGCGACGCGCTCGGCCGCTTCAGGGGCGCGGCTGACCACGCTGGCCACCAGGCCGAACTCGCTGTCGTTGGCCAGTGCAACCGCCTCGGCCTCATCGCGCACACTGCGGACACACAGCACCGGCCCGAAGATTTCCTCGTTCCACAAGGCGCTGTCCAACGGCACCTCGGTAAACACGGTGGGCTGGATGAAATAACCGTGGGGCAGGCCTGCCGGGCGCCCGCCGCCGCACAACAGGCGTGCACCGGCCTGCACACCGCGCTCGATATGGCCGAGGACCCGCTGGTACTGCGCGCGGTTGACCAGCGCGCCCATTTCCACATCGTCCGCCAGCGGGTCCGCCACACGAATGGCCTCGGCCCTGGCCTGCACGCGGGCAAGAAACTCGTCGGCCACCGCCTGTGCGACCAACACCCGGCTAGTGGCCGAGCACATTTGCCCGGCGTTGAAGAAACCACCGCCGCAGGCCAGTTCCACGGCCAGGTCCACGTCGGCATCCGCTAGCACCAGCAGGGAGGATTTGCCGCCCAGTTCCAGGCTCACGCCCTTGACCGTTTCGGCGGCGCGCTGCATCACCTGCACGCCCACCGCGTTGCTGCCGGTGAAGGAGATTTTTGCCACCCGCGGGTCGGCCGCCAGCGGCGCACCCACGGCCAGCCCGGTGCCGCACACCAGGTTGAAGACGCCGGCGGGCAGGCCCACGGCGGCGATGATTTTCGCCAGTTCCAGCTCTGCCAACGGCGTGACTTCCGACGGTTTGAGCACCACACAGCAGCCTGCGGCCAGGGCCGGGGCGAGCTTCCAGGCGGTGGTGACCATCGGGAAGTTCCACGGCACGATCAGGCCGACCACGCCGCTTGGCTCACGGCGCAGGCGTGCGCTGAAATCCTCGCTGGGCAGCGCCACCGGGCAGTCTTGCGTCGCGTCCAGTGCATCGGCCACGCCTGCGTAGTAGTCGAAAGTGGCGATCACGTCGTCCACGTCAATGCCCGCCTCGAACAGCGGCTTGCCGTTGTTGCTCGCTTGCAGGTGCATCAACCGCTCGCGGTGTTCACGCACGCCCTGGGCGATGTGGCGCAGCAAGGCGGCGCGATCGCGGCCGGTGCTTTTTGACCAGGACACGAAGGCGGTGCTGGCGGCCTCTACCGCCCGCGCCACGGCGCCCGCATCGCCCAGGCTCACCTGCGCCAGTGGCGCCTCGGTGGCCGGGTTGATCACCTCGATCACCTCAACCCCGGCTTGCCATTGGCCGTTGATATACAGCCCGTTCAACACTGCGCTCATACCGCCACCTCGTTCATCCATTGGTCTTGATTGATCTCGATCAGTGTCGGCCCCTGACGGTCGGTGGCCACTCGCAAGGCATCACGCAACGCGTCGAGGCCCTGCACGCTGTGGGCCGCGCAGCCCAGCGCCTTGGCCACGCCGATGAAATCAGGGGTGAAAATGTCCACGCCCACCGGCTCGATGGCGCGGTTGACCATGTATTTCTTGATCTCTTCATAACCGCGGTTATTCCACAGCAGCACGATCACCGGCGTGCGGGCTTCCACCGCGCTGGCCAGTTCCGGCAGGCTGAACTGCAGGCCGCCATCGCCGATCAGGCACACCACCGGCGCGCCGTTGCCACGCCCCAGCCAGGCGCCGATGGCCGCGGGCAAGGCGTAGCCGAGGGTGCCGTAGCCAGTGGACGAGTTGAACCAGCGGCGCGGGTGGTCCAGGTTCAGGGTGAGGTTGGCGCTGTACACCGGCTGGGTGGAGTCGCCGACGATCACCGCGTCCGGCAACGCTTGCAGCACGGCGTGCACGAACTGGGTCTGGGCACGGGTGGCGGCGTCCCAGGTGGGCGCAAGCTCGGCCCACAGGCGGGCGACCCGCTGGGCGCCCCATTCGCTGTCGCGGCTGGCCAATGGCTGGCGCTGCAGGTCGGCCAGCAACGCCTGTGCGGCGATGCGGGCGTCAGCCACCAGCGCGACCTGCGGCGGGTAGTTGCGCACGGTCTGGTCGGCGTCGATGTCGATGCGCAGCAGGGCGCCGGGGATCTGGAAGCCGCCAGCGAAGGTCACGTCGTAGTCGGTTTCGGCCAGTTCGGTGCCGATGGCCAGTACCACATCCGCCTCGGCCACCAGGGCGCGGGTGGCCACCAGGGTTTGGGTGGAGCCGATCAGCAACGGGTGCTGGCTGGGCAACATACCTTTGGCGTTGATGGTCAGGGCCACCGGCGCGCCGAGCAGTTCGGCCAGCCGGGTCAGCTCGGGGGCGGCGTCGATGGCGCCGCCGCCCGCCAGGATCAACGGGCGTTTCGCGGCCGCGAGCAGGCGGGTCATCTGCGTGACCGCCGCCGGTGCGGCGCCTGCGCGGGCCACGCTGACCGGTTCACTGGCCAGCAACGCGTCGGCGTTTTCCACCAGCACGTCCAGCGGGATCTCGATGTGCACCGGGCGCGGCCGCCCGGCCTGGAACAGCGCAAACGCCCGGGCCAGCACGCCCGGCAATTCGGCGGCCGACATCAACGTATGGGAAAACGCCGCCACGCCGCTCATCATCGCGCCCTGGTTGGGCAGCTCATGCAACTTGCCGCGCCCGCCGCCCAACTGGCTGCGCGACTGCACGCTGGAAATCACCAGCATGGGGATCGAGTCGGCATAGGCCTGGCCCATGGCGGTGGTGATGTTGGTCATGCCAGGACCGGTGATGATGAAGCACACGCCGGGCTTGCCGCTGGTGCGTGCGTAGCCGTCGGCCATAAAGCCTGCGCCCTGCTCGTGGCGCGGGGTGACGTGGCGGATGCTGGAGCGCGCCAGGCCCCGGTAGAGTTCCACGGTATGCACGCCGGGAATGCCGAACACCTGGTCCACGCCGTAGCCTTCCAGCAATTTGACCAATACTTCGCCGCAGGTCGCCATTGTCGTCGCTCTTATTGTTGATAAAGGCCGGTATTGGAACGGCTGGCCCGTAGCGGCAACAATCGATAAAAAGTCATACTCGCCATGTCCTCACGTCATGGCTCGCCTCCAATGAAACGCCTCCCGCCCTTACCGGCCCTGCACACGTTTTGGGTGACCGCCCAATGCTGCAACTTCACCCGCGCCGCCGAGCAATTGCACATCACCCAAGGGGCGGTGAGCCGCCAGGTGGCGGGGCTGGAAAGCCATCTGGGTTACCCGCTGTTTCAGCGCCAGGCCCGAGGCTTGCGCCTTACCGATGAAGGCCGCGAATGGGCGCAGCGGGTGCAGCAGGTATTTGGCGTGATCGGCGAGGCGGTGGAGCAGATCGGCAGCCGCCGCGAAACCCTGCAACTCAAGGCCTCCACCTGCGTGATGCGCTGGCTGCTGCCGCGCCTGATGCAGTGGCAACAGGAACGCCCCGACGTGCCGGTGGAGCTCACCACCACTGTGGCCTACACCGTGGACTTTCACCGCGAGCAGTTCGACGCCGCCGTTATTTATGCGCCCCTTGCCGAACAGTCGGCCCAGGCGCGGCATTTGTTCGACGAGCAACTGACCCCGGTGTGCGCACCGGCCTTGCTGGCGGGCCTGCGCACCCCGGCGGACTTGCAGCAACAGGTGCTGCTGCACCCCACCCGTGACGAGCGGGATTGGGCTTTGTGGCTAAAGGCGGCCGGGACGCGCCTGAACAACCTGGCTCAGGGGCATCATTTTGAAACACTGGACTTGGCGATGACGGTGGCCTCGCAAGGTTCCGGGGTGGCAATCGGCGACCGCGCACTGATTGGCGAGGATTTGAAAGCGGGGCGGTTGGCGACGCCGTTTGAATTGAAGGTGCCGACCGGCATGGGGTACTACCTGGTGTACCCCCCGGCGACGGCGCCTTCACCGGGGCTCGAGGCCTTGATGAGCTGGCTGGTCGGCCAGGCACAGGCTTGCAGGCCCTGAGGCTGTCCTGCTCAGGGCGCTCTTTTTAATGTCACCACTGCATTTCGCCCTTGGCGACTTTGGCGCTGAGTTCCAGTGAGCTGTCGTCGGCCAGGTTCGGGTAACGCTGTTTCATCGCTGCGATCAGTGCGTCAGCGTCCTTGGCCTTGGCGGTTTCCTCGTCGAACGCCTGGATGTACTCGCCGGTGAAGGCCACCGATTGCAGCGACGGGGTGCCCAGGTAATGGCCGGGAATCACGGTGGCCGGTTTGAGCGACGCGATGCGTTGCAGGGTGGCCAGCCAGTCGGCGTGGGATTGAGCGCTCTGGGTGTCGGCCATCCACACATGGATGTTTTGCGCCACGACCACGCCGCCGACCACGGCCTTGATCGACGGGATCCACACAAAACTGCGGTCGGGTTGCGGGCCGTCCAGGCCGATGACCTCCAGGGCCTGGCCTTCCAGGTCTAGGCGATGGCCTTTGAGCACCTGGGGGATGACGGTTTTGGCGGGCTTGTCGGCGCCCATTTTCGGGCCCCAGAATTCCAGTTTTCCGACAACGGTGGCGTTGATGTGGTCCACCACGGGCTGGGGGGCCAGCACCTTGGCATCGGGGAAGGCGGCGGTCAGGGTGTTCAGGCCGAAGTAGTAATCCGGGTCGCCATGGCTGATGTAAATGGTGGTCAGGTGTTTACCGCTGGCGCGGATCTTTTGCACCAGTTCTTCGGCCTGGCCCTTGCCGAATTGCGCGTCGACCAGGATCGCGTCTTTCTTGCCGCTGACCAGCACCGAGCTCACCGGGAAAATCGCCGCTTCGCCGGGGTTGTACACCGTAAGGCTCAGGTCGGCCGCCGTGGCATGGGCGGCAAAGGCCAGGGCGGCACTCGCCAGGGCAAAACGTTTGAAGGTCAAAAACATGGGGCAGCTCCGCAATCGGTCAGGAATGCACAGAGCTTAGTTGCGTAGAACACAGCAAAAAATGCGATGCTGCGACATAGTTTGTTTCTAAAAGCGGGCAAATCATGGATCGTCTTCAGGCAATGCGGGTGTTTGTCACCGTGGTGGACCTGGGCAGCCAGTCGGCCGCCGCCGACCATCTGGACCTGTCGCGCCCGGTGGTGTCGCGGTATCTGGCAGAGCTGGAAGACTGGGTGGGCGCGCGCCTGCTGCACCGTACCACCCGCAAATTGAGCCTCACCGCCGCAGGCAGCGAAACCTTGCCCCGGTGCCGCCACCTGCTGGAGTTGAGCGACGACCTGAAGGCCGCCGTCAGCCAGCCCGACGACGCGCCACGGGGCGCTTTGCGCTTGAGCGTCAGCACCTCGTTTGGCCAAGCGCAACTGGCGCAGGCCATGGCGGACTACGTCAAACGCTACCCGCTGGTGAGCATCGATCTGCAAATGCTCGATCGCACAGTCAACTTGGTGGACGAGCGAATCGACCTGGCGATCCGCACCAGCAATGACCTAGACCCCAACCTCATCGCCCGCCCATTGACGGTGTGCCGCTCGGTGATTTGCGCCTCACCGGCCTACCTGCAAGAACATCCGCAGCCCTACACGGTGGATGACCTTGCCCGACATAACTGCCTGACCCATTCCTACTTCAGCAAAAGCCTGTGGCATTTCGAGGAGGGCGGCGAGCAAGTCTCGGTGCCGGTGCACGGCACGCTCAGTGCCAATGAAGCGGGCACCTTGTTGCGCCTGACACTGGCAGGCGCGGGCATCTCGATGCTGCCCAGTTACCAGGCCGCCGATTTTATTCGCAGCGGTGAGTTGATTCGCCTGTTGCCCCACGCCGAGCCCCGGCAGGTGAACATCTATGCGGTGTACGCCTCGCGCAAGCACATGCCGTCGGCGCTGCGCAGCCTGCTGGATTTTCTGGTGCAGCGCTTCCCGCCGGTGCCTGCGTGGGACGTGGGCCTGTAAGCCGACATAAACCTGTTGAATAGCGTCCGATAATGGCATCTCGCCTGTGCTGGCCTATGCTCAAGTCAGTACCTGCTTGATCGAACCTGAGGTGCCTGCCATGTCGATCAAAACAAGAAAGTACCTGATGATTGTCACCCTGTGCGCCGCCGCCACGGCGCTTTACGCCACCGCCGCCTACCGGGTCGAACAGACCCGCCTGCAACCGGGCTTTGCCTCCAGTTGCAATCACGATCACTGCGTGGCGCACCTGGCCAGTTTCAGCTCGCTGCGTTGAGGCTCTGGTCGGCCTTCAACTGTTCGCGAAACGCCTTGGGCGAATGGCCGACGCGTCGGCGGAACAGCCGTGAGAAGTTGGTGGGGTCGGAAAACCCCAGTACTTCTGACATCTCGTTGATGGTCATGCTGGTGTAGGTCAGCAAGCGCTTGGCTTCAAGCAATTGGCGGTCGTGCATGATCTGCAACGCCGGCTGCCCGCCCAGCTCCCGACATGTCCCGTTCAGGTGTGAGACAGAGATGCCCAGCTTGTGGGCCAAGTCTTCGATTTTGGGGTGTTCGCGGTAGTGCTGTTCCACCAGTTGGGTGAACTGGCGGAAATATTCCCGCGCCCGTGGCGGACGTGGATGACGGCGCTGGATGGCCTGGCGGCTGATCCACACCAGCAGCACGCTGACCAGCGCGTGCATCATCATGTCCCGGGCGGGCTGCTCGTCGACGTATTCATCCTGCAAGCGGGTAAACAGGCTGTTGAGGTAGTCACTGTCGCCGCCCGCCGCATAGCTGCCCAGGCTGGCCAAGCCGTCTGCGGCCGTGCCTTGCTGGGCCTGCAAATGCGCGACCAGCGGGGCCGCCAGGGTGACGACGTAGCCTTCGATGTCTTCGGAAAAACGAAACCCGTGCACACACAGCGGTGGCAGCACTTGCAGCGTCGATTCATTCAACGTGCTGCGCTGGCCTTCGATCTCCAACTGCGCCTGGCCTTTGTGCACGTACAACAACTGACACAAGTCCGCATGGCGGTGTGGCTGGATTTCCCATTGGTACTCGCGACTGCGCCTGGAGATGGTTTCACAGTGCAACAAATCCGGGGTCGGCCATTGCTGGCTTTCTCCGTAGAGTTTGAACACCGGGATCACAGGGCTGGCAGTTTTGGTCATGGTTTCAATCCGATACGCGGTGCGGTTGTGCGGTAATCGCCCCGATTGGCGAAAAGCGCAGGCTTTGGCTCAGTTTTCACCTTCTTATGCCAGCCACTCAAGTGAAAAATGCCAGCAACAAAGTGAATGACAACTCTTTCACCTAATCCGTTCGGGCAAAGACTGCGAGCCATAAAAATAATGAAAACGCTGAAAACTCAAGTCGCCATCATCGGCGCCGGTCCCTCGGGATTGTTGCTGGGCCAGTTGCTGCATAACGCCGGTATTCAAACCGTGATTCTTGAGCGCCAGGCGCCCGACTACGTGCTGGGGCGTATTCGCGCCGGGGTGCTGGAGCAAGGCATGGTCGACCTGTTGCGCCAGGCCCGCGTGGGCCAGCGCATGGACGCCGAAGGCCTGGTGCACGACGGTTTTGCCCTGGCGCTCAACGGGCAACTGACCCACATCGACCTCACCGCGTTGACCGGCGGCAAGAACGTGATGATCTACGGCCAGACCGAAGTCACCCGCGACCTGATGGCCGCCCGCACCGCCAGTGGCGCGACCACCTTTTATGAAGCCCGCGACGTACAGCCCCATGATTTGAAAAGCGACCAGCCCTGGCTGAGTTTCGAGCAGGGCGGCCAGCAGTACCGCCTGGAGTGCGACTACATCGCAGGTTGCGACGGTTTTCACGGTGTGGCGCGTCAGTCGATTCCCGCCCACGCGCTGAAGGTTTTCGAGCGTGTGTACCCGTTTGGCTGGCTGGGTATTTTGTCTGACACCCCGCCGGTCCACGATGAGCTGGTGTACGCCAAGCACCCGCGTGGTTTCGCCTTGTGCAGCATGCGTTCACCCACCCGCAGCCGTTATTACGTGCAAGTGCCGGCCGACGAGTCGGTCGACAACTGGTCCGATGCGCGCTTTTGGGACGAACTCAAGGCCCGCCTGCCCGCAGCGCTGGCCGAGCAGTTGGTGACCGGCCCGTCCATCGAGAAAAGCATCGCGCCCCTGCGCAGTTTTGTCGTAGAGCCCATGCAGTACGGCCGTCTGTTCCTGTTGGGCGATGCGGCCCATATCGTGCCGCCCACTGGCGCCAAAGGCTTGAACCTGGCGGCGAGCGATGTCAGCACCTTGTTCAATATCCTGCTCAAGGTGTACGGCGAAGGCCGCGTGGACCTGCTCCAACAATATTCGGCCATTTGCCTGCGCCGCATCTGGAAAGCCGAGCGGTTTTCCTGGTGGATGACCTCGATGCTGCACCGCTTTCCCGAGGCGGATGATTTCAGCCAGCGCATTGCCCAGAGCGAGCTGGAGTACTTTGTCGACTCAGAGGCGGGGCGCAAGACCATTGCAGAAAATTACGTCGGGCTTCCTTACGAGGCTATCGAATAGCCAGCTATCGAGTAAGATGACGAGCATTCCCGCAGGGCCTCCCTTTTCCTGCGGGCCTTTGCTTGCAGGTCCTGCCGTGACTCACCTCAATCAGCCCGCTCCCGCCGTTCCCGCTGTGCGCAGTATTCTGGTCGCCCTGATGCTGGCGATTTTCCTTGGGGCCCTGGACCAGACGATTGTCGCGGTGTCCATGCCGGCCATTTCCGCGCAATTTCATGATGTGAACCTGCTGGCCTGGGTGATTTCCGGCTACATGGTGGCCATGACCGTGGCCGTGCCGATCTACGGCAAGCTGGGCGACCTGTACGGGCGCCGCCCCATGATGCTGATCGGCATGGGCCTGTTCACCCTGGCCTCGGTGTTTTGTGGCATGGCCCAAAGCATGGAGCAACTGGTGCTGGCGCGGGTGCTGCAGGGCATCGGCGCCGGGGGCATGATTTCGGTGAGCCAGGCGATTATCGGCGACATCATCGCGCCCCGTGATCGCGGACGTTACCAGGGCTATTTCAGCAGCATGTACGCAGCCGCCAGTGTGATCGGCCCGGTGTTGGGCGGCTACATGACCGAGTACTGGTCATGGCGCTGGGTGTTCTTGATCAATATTCCCCTGGGCGCCGGTGCCTGGTGGGTGGCGCATCGCACCCTGGTGGGGCTGCCGGTGCCGCAGCGCAAACCGGTCATCGACTACCTCGGCACGCTGTTGATGATCGTGGGCCTGACCGCGCTGCTGCTGGGCATCACCGAAGTCGGCCAGGGCCATGCCGTGCGCGACCCAGAGGTGTTGAGCCTGCTGGCGTGTGCGCTGGTGGCGCTGAGCGTGTTTGTGTGGCACGAACGCCGGACGGCGGAGCCGTTGCTGCCCATGCACCTGTTTGCCAACCGCAGTGCGGTGCTGTGCTGGTGCACGATTTTCTTCACCAGTTTCCAGGCGATCTCCCTGACCGTATTGATGCCGCTGCGCTACCAGACCGTCACCGGCTCCGGCGCCGACAGTGCGGCGCTGCACTTGTTGCCGCTGGCGATGGGCTTGCCGGTGGGCGCTTATTTTGCCGGGCGCCGGACGTCGGTGACCGGGCGCTATAAACCGATGATTCTGATCGGCGCCGCGCTGAGCCCCCTGGCGATTCTGGGCATGGCGTTCAGCGCGCCCCAGGCGGTGGCCCTCACCAGCCTGTTCATGTTGCTGTGCGGGATCGCCGCCGGCATGCAGTTCCCGACGTCGCTGGTGGGCACGCAAAACTCGGTGGAGCAACGCGACATCGGCGTCGCCACCAGCACCACCAACCTGTTCCGCTCGCTGGGCGGCGCGGTGGGGGTGGCGTGCATGTCGGCCTTGCTGTTGGCGCTGTTGCAAGACGCCAGTTTTGCGCACTTGGCCAGCGGCGCCCTGACCGCCGAAGGCCATTCTGGCAATGTGCTACTCGACGGCCTCAACGCCGCTCCGGGCCCGGCGCAGGACGCGCTGCGCGGTGAGTTACTGCTGACCTTCCGGCATTTGCTGATGGTCAGCGCGGCGGTGTCGTTGCTGGGGCTGGCGGCGGCAATTGCCATGCCCAACCGCCTGTTGCGCGGGCGGGAGGACACGGCCAAGTAACCGGCGTGCATCAGGGGCTGTAATACCCCACCGCCACGACGAAATGCCCGCTCTTGCGCAAGTACGCATGTTTGTTCTCGACCTTGTCGGTCACCGGGTTTTTCCAGCGGTAGGTGTATTCCCCCTGATCCTGCTCGGCCATCAACGCCAGGATCGGCTCGCCCACGGGCTTGCCGTCCGGGTCCTTGATCTTACTGAAGTCGGTGTTCACCAGGCGCGGGTTGGTGCCGTGGGCCACGTAACGGTGGGTCTTGAGGTCGACCACAAACACATAAAGGTCGTCCTGCAGGAAGCCACCTTGCATCGCATTTATGGCTTTGATGGTGGTGCTTTCGTCCTGCTCGAGCGCCTTGACCGTCTTGTTGCGCAGCGCTCGGGCCTGTTCCGGCGAGGCCCTTGGCAGGTAATAGCCGACGGCCAGGATGCGCTGGCCGATGCGCTGGTAAAACACGTGCTTGCGCTCCACCTTGCCGTCGTTCCAGTTTTGCCAGCGGTACTCGGTCTGCTGGATGCCCTTGTCGTCGGGGGTGTTGAGTACCTGTTTGAACGACTGACGCAATTCAGGGCCCAGCACCTCGGACACATCCCGGCCGATCAGCGCGGAGGAGGGCCCGCCACTGGCCAGCAGCACGCCGTGGGTGTCGACTACGAACACATAGCGGTCCTGATCGACAAATTCGCCCTGGCGGCTGAACGCCGCGAATGCCTTGTCGCCATGGGCCCGGTAATACGCCAGGGCTTTTTCCAGCAGGGTCTTGGCGGCCTGGGCGTCCTGCGCCTCAGGTGTCGCCGCGTGCGCCTGGCTGAAACACAGCAGCAACAGGCAAACGGTGCGGGTCACAATGTTCATAAACATCTCCCTTGTTTTTGTCGGTGCCGCAAGCTTAGTCCGCCATGGCGGATGCGAAAGTTTAGCGATGGTGTAACCAAACTCCGTCAAGACTGAATTTAACTGGCCTATGCAGGCGTGTGACGCTGCCCGGCATGTTTTCTCTGTGATCCTTGCATGGACGGTTGCCCCGACACTCATCCCCAGACACTGCCTGGCGCCGTTGCGCCGAGCCGTGCGGCGGTGGTCGAAGCCTTGCCGTCCGAGCTGGCCTTTTGGGCCCTGTGGCACTGCCGTCACGCCCGCCCACCGGATAACCCTCTCCTGCGTTAAACACTCCGTGGATGCCGCGTGCCCGCACGCATCCGACTGGCGGCCGCCTGTGCCTGCCTGACGCCGACGTATGAGAGTTCCCATGAGCACCGCCTTTGCCACGCTGCACGAAGCCCAGCTGTTTCTTGCGCAAAACCCCGATATCGAACTGTTCGAGTTGTTCATCCTCGATAACAACGGCGTGTCCCGGGGCAAGCTGTTGCACCGCGATGAATTGCTCGCCGTGTATGAGAGCGGGCGGCCGTTGCCCAGCACCATCCTGGGCCTGACCATCAATGGCGACGATGTGGAAAACTCCGGCCTAGTCTGGGACGTGGGCGATATCGACTGCCGCGCCTACCCGCTGGGCGGCAGTTTGCAGCGCATGCCGTGGCGGCTGATCCCGACGGCGGCGGTGCAGGTCAGCATGCACCCCACCCAAGGCATGCCCGCCACCGTTGCCGACCCCCGGCATTTGCTGGCCAAGGTCATCGACGGGCTCAAGGCCGACGGTTACTACCCGGTAATGGCTGCGGAGTTGGAGTTCTACCTGCTCGACCAAAAGCCCGACAGCCACGGCCGGCCCCAACCGGCGCTGGACAACGACGGCGGGCGCCCGCGTGCCACGCAGGTCTACGGCCTGCGGGAGCTGGAGCAGATCGAGCCCTTTCTCGCTGACCTCTACAGCGCCTGCAAGCTGCAAGGCATTCCGGCGCGCACGGCCATTTCCGAATACGCGCCGGGCCAGGTGGAAATCACCCTGGAACATCGCAGTGATGCGTTGCAGGCCATGGACGACGCGGTGCGCTACAAGCGCCTGGTCAAAGGCGTGGCCCACAAACACGGCATGACTGCCTGCTTCATGGCCAAACCCTTCGACGACCTGGCTGGCACCGGCATGCACATGCACGTGAGCCTGGCCGACCGCGACGGTAATAACCTGTTTGCCAGCGAGGCGCCGGACGGTACGCCGCTGCTGCGCCACGCGGTGGGCGGCATGCTCGCCACGCTGCTCGATTCGTTGCTGCTGTTTTGCCCCAACGCCAACTCCTACCGGCGCTTCCAGACCAACAGCTACGCCCCGCTGGCCGCCACCTGGGGCGTGGACAACCGCACCGTGAGCCTGCGAGTGCCCGGCGGGCCTGCGTATTCGCGGCACATCGAGCACCGCATTTGCGGCGCGGACGCCAACCCGTACCTGGCCGCCGCGGCGATCCTGGCGGGCATTCATCAGGGCATCCGCCAACAACGCGACCCCGGCGCCCCGGTCGAGGGCAACGGCTACGCCCAGGCCACGGACTTGCTGCCCACCGACTGGCTTACCACGTTGCGCGCCCTGGAAGGCTCTAGCTGGGCGCGAGAGGCCTTTGGCGAGGCGTTCCTGGGGGTGTACCTGGCGGTCAAGCGCGCCGAGTATCGGCAGTTCATGGGGCAGGTGGGCGAGCAGGATTGGCGCTGGTACTTGCACCAGGCCTGAACATGAAGGCGGTGTGCCCAGACAGTCAACTGACAGCTTTTGCAGCCGATACTCGCCCTTTGTGCAGGTGACGAACGCCCGGCGTTTCTCACCTTTTTTTCACGTAGCGCTGGTTAAGCTGCGAGTGTCTGGTCCCTTTACAAGAGCTGTTTGATGCCGTCGCAAACCCCGTCTGCCATCGAAACCGAGTTCACCGAGCGTGCTGACCGCGAGCACGCCCGCGTGTGTGACGGTGCCCGCACGCCCTTGCTGCGCCGCCTGGCGTTGTGGCGCGACGCGCGCCTGGTGCGCCGGGCGCTGAAAATCGCTGGCGAGCCAGGCCTGGTGCTCGACCTGGCCTGTGGGGCCGGGCGGTTCTGGCCGGTGCTGGCCGAATATGGCAACCGGGTGGTGCTGGCGTCGGACAACTCCCAGGCCATGCTCGACCACGCCAGCAGCCATCACCCGGCCGCCTTGCTCAAGCGCATCAAGACCTTCCAGGGCTCGGCGTTTTCCATCGAACTGTCGCCCAATGCCGTGGACTGCATCTTTTGCCTTGAGCTGTTTCGGCATGTGCCGACCGCACAAGGCCGCCTGGCCTTGCTGGCGCAGTTCCATCGCGTCACGCGTGACACCGTGATCGTTTCGGTGAACAGCGACGGCAGTCATCACCCTCAGGTGGAGGAAGAGTTTCGTCAGGCGGGTTTCAAAATCCTCAACTTCCAGGAGTTCCTACCGGGCTCGGCCCTGTGGCGGGTCTATGTTCTGCGTAAGAGAGGATAACTTCCCGCTGTGTGACTACTCTTCATCCCTTGTAGGACTTTTCATGGTTGTGCGGATGCTCACCCGTCCCTTTCGCGATATATACTGCGCGCCATTCTTCAAGGGAGAGCCGTGTGGCCATCGATATTCACTGGATCTGCGACAACGATAGCCTCGGCCAGCACTGCGCCGAGTGGCAGCAGTTGCCATTCGTCGCCCTCGACACCGAATTCATGCGGGTCGACACCTTTTACCCCATCGCCGGGCTGATCCAGATTGGCGACGGCGTTCGCGCTTACCTGATCGACCCCCTGAGCATCGACAACTGGCAACCGTTGGCCGCCTTGCTGGAAAACCCGGCGGTGATCAAGGTAGTGCACGCCTGCAGCGAAGACCTGGAAGTGTTGCTGCGCCTTACCGGCAGCCTGCCGGTGCCGTTGTTTGACACCCAATTGGCGGCCGCTTACCTGAACCTGGGTTTTTCCATGGGGTATTCGCGCCTGGTCCAGGCGGTTCTCGATATCGAACTGCCCAAGGGTGAAACCCGTTCCGACTGGCTGCAGCGCCCGCTCTCCGAGACGCAAGTGAGCTACGCCGCCGAAGACGCCCTGCACCTGGCCGAAGTCTACAAGCGCCTGCGCCCCAAACTGTCTGACGACAAGTACGCCTGGGTGCTGGAAGACGGCGCGGAGCTGGTGGCCAACCTGCGCCGCGAAACCGACCCGTTTGAGGTCTACCGCGAGGCCAAGCTGGCCTGGAAACTGTCCCGTGCCCAACTGGCGGTGCTGCGTGAGCTGTGCGCCTGGCGCGAGCAGCAGGCCCGCGCCCGTGACCTGCCGCGTAACCGTATCGTGCGTGAACACTCGTTATGGCCCCTGGCCAAATCCCAGCCGGATAACCTCACCGCCCTGGGCAAAATCGAAGACATGCACCCGCGTACCGTGCGCCAGGATGGCGAGTTTTTGCTCGACCTGATCAAGCGTGCTGGCAGTGTGCCGGTCGACCAGTGGCCACCGGCCGTGCCTGAACCGTTGCCGGTGGACGCCGCCGCGCTGATCAAGCAACTGCGCGCGCTTGGCCAGGCCGAGGCCGAACGCCTGGAGATCGCACCCGAACTGATGCTGCGCAAGAAAACCCTTGAAGCCCTGGTAAAAAGTGGCTACCCCAACGGACCTTACCAATTGCCCGATTCGCTGCGTGGCTGGCGCCGCAAATTGATGGGCCAGGCACTGCTCGACAGCCTGGCCACTGCCGGAGAACAGCCTTGAAACGTATTTGCTCCATCTATCGCAGCCCCAAACGCGCCGGCATGTACCTTTACGTGCTCAAAAGTGACGCGCTGGAACGTGTGCCCGAGGGCCTGGTGGCCGTGTTCGGCAAACCCCAGCACGCGTTTGACCTGGTGCTGACCCCCGAGCGCAAGCTGTCCCAGGAAGACATTACCCAGGTGCTGGCAAACCTCGACAAGCAGGGTTACCACCTGCAAATGCCGCCTGCCGAGGACGAGTACATCGAACACTTGCCCGAAGAGCTGCTGCGTCGTAACGACCCGATGTGATGGTCGGTGCCCTGGCGGGCACCCGTGCCAATGGAATTCAACTTTTTTGGTGGTGGTCGCAAAGGACGGTGGCCTGCGCCTGCCTGCACCGTTTTTGAAGGTTTTAACCATGCGCGTTCTGATTGCCGAACACGATCACCCGTTGTACGCCGGGCTGCTGCGCGAGGCGGCGCCCGACCTTGAGGTGCTGACCAGCGGCGACTCGGCCGAACTGTCCCGCCAGGCCGCCGACTGCCCGGTATGGCTGGGCCAGCCGGACCTGCTGGCGACGCTGCTGCGCCAGGGCCATCAACCCCAGTGGCTGCAATCGACCTGGGCGGGCATCACCCCGCTGCTGGCCGAAGGCCTGCGCCGCGACTACCGCCTCACCCGTGCCGTGGGGATTTTTGGCCAAGTGATGGCTGAATACGTGCTCACCTACATCCTGGGCCACGAGCGTGAAGTACTGGCCCGGCTGGTCAGCCAGGTGGAGCGCAAGTGGGATAACCGCCTGGGCCAGAGCCTGGTGGGGCGCAAGGTGCTGATCGTCGGCACCGGCGACATCGGCCAGAGCGTGGCACAGTTCCTGCTGCCGTTCGGCGTGAAACTCTACGGCATCGCCAGCACCGCACGTGAACAGACCCCGTTTGTCGAAGTCGCCGCACTGGACCAACTGCCGCGCCTGGTGGGCGAGGTGGACTACGTGATCAACCTGCTGCCCAACACACCGGACACCCACGACCTGTACGACGCGGCCTTGTTCAAGCAATTCAAGCCCACGGCCCTGTTCATCAACGTAGGGCGCGGCGTGGCCGTGGTGGATGCCGACCTGGTGGACGCCCTGAAAGAAGGGCACCTGGCAGGGGCCGTGATTGACGTCTGCCGCCAGGAACCCTTGCCGCAACGGCACCCGTTCTGGACCGCCTGGGGCTTGCTGCTGACCGGGCACAGCTCCGCGCCCACATCGCCTGCGATGATGGTCGATTTATTTGTGCAAAACCTGCGGGCCTATCAGGCCAAGACCGCGCTGCGCGGTGAAGTCAGCTTCGAGCGAGGCTACTGACCCCAAGGCCGGCTGCTCTTGATTTAAGCGCCCTGTAAAGTCGCGCTGGGCCATGGATGGCCCAGCACGGCGAGCGTCAGCGAGGTGCCGAGTGGTGGGGCAAAGCGTTTTTGGTTACTTTTGGCGCTCTTCCAAAAGTGACCCGCCGTAAGGGCGGCCCCCCCCAGCAGCCATCACCGCAGCAACGGATAAGCCTCCAAAAGCCCACCTCAAAGACCGAAATCCCCCTCAGACACCAACTCACTCAGAGGCCTGCGCGGACTCGGCACCTCTCGCGCCTGCAGATAATCCGCCAACGTCGCCTTGTCCCCCAACTTGCCGATCGCCACTGCCGCATGCAACGCATACCCCTGCGGAATCTTCAGCTCCTTGCGCGTCAGTTCCTGATCGAACCCGGCCATGCCATGGGTATGCCAGCCACTCAAACTGGCCTGCAACGCCAAATGACCCCAGGCAGAACCCGTGTCGAAGGTATGCCACAACGCTGGCGTTTCCTCGGTGGCACCGGGCGCCAGAAAATCAGTCTTCGAGGCAATGATCACCAGCGCCGACGCATGCTGCGCCCAGCCACGGTTGAACTCGTTCAACAGGCCCAGGAAGCGCTCCCAGTCCGGCGTGTCGCGGCGCGCATAAAGAAAGCGCCAAGGCTGCGAGTTGTACGCCGACGGCGCCCAGCGCGCAGCTTCGAAAAAGCTCAGCAGGGTATCTTTGGGGATGCTTTCGCCGGTAAATGCACGGGGCGACCAGCGGTCGGTGAACTGCGGGTGGATCGGGTAATCGGCAACGCGCGCATGGGTGCTCATGAACAGATCCTGACGGAAAAACGGGGCTCAAAACTACTGCGCCACCGCACGCCTGACAAGTCTTGTCATACCGACAGTCGCTGATGCTTGGCCCCGGCGCCCTTGGGCACTAGACTGGCGGCCTTTTAACGTTACCGATACCGATGTAGAGCCATGGCCGCTAAAGTCGAACCTTTCTGGATCCGCAAAACCCTTGAGCACCTCGACCAGGAGGAATGGGAATCGCTGTGCGACGGCTGCGGCCTGTGCTGCCTGCAAAAGCTCGAAGACGAAGAGGACAACAGCGTCTACTACACGCGCATCGCCTGCAAACTGCTGGACCTCAACACCTGCCAGTGCACCGATTACCCCAACCGCCGGGCGTCGGTGCCCGACTGCATCCAGCTCACCCCGGGCCAGGCCGACCAGTTCAAATGGCTGCCGCCGACCTGCGGTTACCGCCTGGTCAGCGAGCGCAAGGACCTGCCGTTGTGGCATCACCTGGTGTGCGGCGACCGCGACGCCGTGCACCATGAACGCATTTCCCAATCCGGTCGCATGCTCAGCGAAGGCAGCGTGCCCGAGGACGATTGGGAGGATTACCTGATTTTTCGCGCAGGCTGATAAAGGAGTGTCTATGAAGGTTGCAGCCAAGCTGGCGGCGGGCCTGGTACTGCTGGCGTTGAGCGCGCAGGGATGGTGCGCGAAAAAGGTCGACTTGGATTACCACGTCAAACTGCTGCCCCAAAGCGATCAGGCCGAGGTGCGCGTGAGCCTGTCTCGGGGTTCGGCGGTGCGCAGCTTGAACTTCGACCTGGGGCACGACGGCGACTATAGCGACTTCAAGGCCGACGGCCAGTGGCACGTGACCCCGGGCGCCGCCGGGGCCAACAGCCGGGGCCTTTGGCAACCGGCCGCCGACAACGCCAGCCTGACCTACCGCGTGCGCCTGACCCATGCGCGCAAAAAAGGGGTCTATGAAGCCCGCATGACGCCCAGTTGGGCGCTGTTTCGCGGCGAAGACCTGGTGCCCACGGCAAAACTCGATCAGCAGGACGGCGTCGAGTTGGTATCACGCCTGAGCTTCGACCTGCCGCCGGGCTGGAAAAGCGTCGAAACCGCCTGGCCGCGTGTCGGTAAAAACACGTTTCGCATCGACAACGTCTCGCGCCTGTTCGACCGGCCCACCGGCTGGATGCTCGCCGGTACGCTGGGCAGCCGTCGGCTGCGCCTGGGCGAAACCGAAATCACCGTGGCCTCGCCCAAGGGCCAGGGCCTGCACCGCATGGAAGTGCTGACGCTGCTGACGTTTGTCTGGCCGCAGGTGCAGGCGGTGTTTCCGCGTCACCCGGACAAACTGCTGGTGGTGGGGGCAGGCGATCCGATGCGGCGCGGGGTGTTCGCCTCGCGAGACTCGATTTACCTCAACAGCCGCACCGCCCTAGTCAGCGAAAACGGCAGCAGCCCGTTGATACGTGAAGTGGTGCAGGCCGTTGGACGCTTCAAGGACCATCAGAACAGCGACTGGATCAGCGAAGGGCTGGCCGAGTATTACTCGATCGAGTTGCTGCGCCGCGCGGGCGGCATCAGCGATGACCGCTATACCGCGATCCAGACGCGGTTGAGCAAGCAGGGCAAGGGCGTGACCACCTTGCGCGGCGAGCGCATCAACCCGGCGGCCGTGGCCCGGGCGGTGGTGTTGCTGCAAGAGCTGGACCGCGAGATTCGCCTGAAGACCCACAACAAACGCTCGCTCGACGACGTGACGCAAGCGGTGATGCGTCTGAACAGCATCACCACCCAAGAATTCGTCGAGTTGGCGCAGAGCATCATCGGGGAGTCGTCAGTGGTGCTCGACAGCGCGTTGCTGCACTGAATGCCAGGCGGGGCTCAGACAGGCGCTTTTACGGCTTTCTCGGCAGCCACTTCGGCCTTGGTCTTGAGGTTCTTCAATTCTTCGCCCGCACGTTCAATTTTCGTGCGCACGCTGTTCATTTCCTGACGGCTTTTTTCCAGCAGTTCTTTGGCCGAGCTGTGTCCGGTAATCCCGCGGGCCAGCGCCACGCCGCCAATCGCCACTTGAATCAGGCCAAAGATCCCGCCACGGCGCAGGCCCTTGCCCATCATCACCACCCCACCGGCCACCGAGCCGATGCGCTCCCAGCCGTGCACGTTTTGCGCAGGCGGGGTCTGAAAAGGCGTGGTTTCAATAACAGGTCGCAGGGTTTTGGTGTCGCTCATGATGCGTCTCCAACAAGGGCATAAGGATATGCAGCTGACTGCGCACAGGCCGTGGATGTTCCCCAAAAATCAGTATTTGGGGCCCGAACGGGTGTTATTACCCTTGGCCAGGCGGTCGTAAAGCACCACGTTGACGGTGGCGGCGAGGTTCATGCAGCCGGTGGTCGGGATGTAGACCACGTCTTCGCACCAGTCGCGGATGTCTTTGTCCAGCGAGCCGTCCTCGGGGCCGAAGATGTACAGCGCACGGTCGGGGTGGGTGTATTCGGGAAGCGGGCGGGCGCCGTCCACCAGCTCGACCGCCACGGGGACGCAGCCCAGGGGCAGGATTTTTTTCAGGTCATCGATGCCGATCAGCGGAATGTCGTGGTGGACCTTCTTGGTGTCGGTGATGAAATCCCGCGCGCGCTCATAGCGTTTGCCGGTGTAAAACACCGACGCCACGCCATAACAACCGGCGGCGCGCATGACCGAACCGACGTTTTCCGGAGATTTGGGGTTATACAAACCGATGCAACTGTAGCGTTTATTGCCCACGGAGGGTGCTCTTGAAAAAAGGCGGCAGTATAGCGGGGAGGGGCTGAGCGACAAGCGGCAAGTGACGCGCCCGCCGCCTCTTGCCGCTGGACGCTGGGCAACTCACCCGTCTTTTTTCATCAGCCCCGCCAATGCCGCGAACGGGTTGTGCGTGGCCTTGGCAATGGTCGGGCTGCTGGTGGAGCCTTCGCCAAAGTATTGCTGGTCGGTGTACCGCGAGTGTTCGTTGTCGTGGCAGTACAGGCACAGCAATTCCCAGTTGGAGCCGTCCTGGGGGTTGTCGTCATGGTTGTGGTTGCGGTGGTGCACGGTCAGCTCGCTCAGGCGTTTGCCGGAGAACTCACGGGTGCAGCGGCCGCAGACGTGCGGGTACATTTTCAGGGCTTTGTCGCGGTAGCCCATTTCCCGGTCGCGCTGGGCATCGGCGAGGATGCGGTCCAGCTTGGCGGTGTGGGAGGGCGGGTTGGTCGAGCTCATCATGGCTCCTGTCTTTTGGTGGGTCACGGTACGGTGGATTCTAGCCGCTTGCCGGGCAATAAGCCCCTGGCTTTTTCAGCGGCGGTACAGGCTGTGTGCGGCAATTGTTTGTAATATCGGCGCACCTATCAAGAAGGATTTGTGTTCATGCGCCTGCATTCATGGCCCGTTGCGTTGCTGTTGTGTGCCTTTACCCTGCAAGCCCAGGCCTTTTCGACGCCCAAGCCCGGGCAGGTCATTGAAGTGACGCTGGCGCAACTGCACCCGACCCAGGCGGTGGTGGGGTTTGACCAGATTCACTACAGCCTGGCGGTGTTTGCCGAGTCGCCCGCCAAGGTGTTCGACGAATATTGCGAGAACAACGGCCAGGGCGATGCCGACAAAGTGCCCAAGCACGCCGACCTGCACCAGCCGTCCAGCTTTACCTGCGCGAGCCCGGTGGGCACGCATCCCGAAGAGATGAAAACGGTGATCGTCGGCCCCGGTGGCCAGTTGTACCTCACCGATGGCCATCACAGCTTTACCACGCTGTGGGAACAGCCCGGCGCGGGCCCGCAATTGAAAATGTGGGTACGTGTGACGGATGACTTCAGCGACAGCCCGGACCTCGCCACGTTCTGGGCGCGCATGCAGCAGACGCACAAGACCTGGCTCAAGGACGGCCAGGGCCGCCCGCTGGCCCCGGCGCAATTGCCGGCGCACCTGGGCTTTGCGCAGATGCAGGACGACCCTTTTCGCAGCCTGGTGTACTTCACGCGCAAGGCGGCCTATGGCAAGCCGGATTCGGGGGCGGTGGCGCCGGAGTTTCTTGAGTTCTATTGGGGCGACTGGCTGCGCACGCAGATTGACCTGCACACGTTCAACTTGAACAAAAAGCGGGGCTACCAGCAGGCGATCGAGGCGGTGGCCCAGCGCATGGTGAGCCTCGCGCCTGACGCGCCAGTGGGCGACAGCGGGTTTACCGCCCGGCAACTGGGCGGGCTGGGGACGCTTGATCGCAAGGAGTTGAACAAGACCCTCGACAAAAAAGTGCCCTACGTGATCGAGTACCGCAGCTCATCGCACTGATTCAGCCCTTGAGTTTTTCGGCGATCCAGATGGTATGCCGCGTGCCCTTGTTGCCGTGGGCATACACCTGCACTTCCTCGGCCTTGAACCCGGCCTTGCGCAGTTTTTCGCTGAAGTGCCTGTCGGCACTGGCCGACCACACGGCCAGCACGCCCTTGGGCCGCAGGGCCTTGGCGCAGGCGCTCAGGCCACCGGCGGAATACAGCCAGCTGTTGGCCTTTTGCGTGAGGCCTTCGGGGCCGTTGTCGACGTCCAGCATGATCGCGTCAAAGCCGTTCGGCTCGGCTTGCAGCACCTTGGCCACGTCTTCCTGGCGGATCAGGGTGCGTGGGTCTTGCAGCGGCTGGCCGGACTTGTCCCCCAGCGGCCCGCGATTCCACTCCACCACGCCGGGCACCAGTTCGGCGACCACCACTTGCGCATCCTTGCCCAGGTGCTTGAGGGCCGAGGCGAGCGTAAAGCCCATGCCCAGGCCGCCGATCAACACCCGTGAACCGGGCCGCCCGGCGACCTTGCGGCAGGGGATTTCGGCCAGGGCGTCTTCAGAGCCATGCATGCGCGTGTTCATCAACTGACCACCGTCGCCGCCCTGGATCTTGATGACAAAGTCTTCGCCGTATTCAAACAGGCACAAGGCGCCGCCATTGCCAGGGATGGGAGCGGTGTCCAGCAGAACGAAACGTTTCATGTAAATCTCATTGGGAAGGGCATTCTTGCGCGGTTGAGAGTAGCCTTGCGGCATTACGGTCAGGCCATGGAGCCATCGATGAAGTGCAGCATTCTAACGGTCATTGTATGCAGCGCGCTCACCCTTGCCGGTGCAGCGGGCGCTCAGGAGTTGCAAACCGTGCCGATTCCGCCCGCGCCCACCCCGGGTGCGCCGGGTACGGCAACGCCCACGCCCTACCCACAAGTGACGCCGCCGGTCACGCCCAAACCGGCCGGCAGCGGTGAGCCGTTGTTGCCGCCGATCGAGATGCCCAAGCCGCCCAAGGACCAGACGCTGCCGGGCCTGCAACAAAACGACAGCAAACCCAAGTCGCCCGGCGGCTAAAGCGTTTGGGAGAGTAACTGCCCGTCCGCCATGCGCAGGCGTTTGGACAGGGCAATGGCAATCGCGCGGATAATTTTGGCCGCAATTTTGGGCGCCTCGTTGAGCATTTTTTCCAGGGAATCCTTGCCCAGGTTCAACAGCATGCAGTCGCTGGCCGCCACGCAGGTGGCTGAACGCCGCTCGCCGTCGAGTACCGCCATCTCGCCAAAGGCGCGACCGCTGCGCAGGATGGCGATGGTCATGCGCTGGCCCGTGTGGTTGGTTTTTTGCACCGCCACCTGGCCGGAGTGAAGGATGCACATGAAGGTGCCCGCATCGCCCTCCAGGAAAATCACCTGGTCGCGGGCGATGGTGCTGATGTTGAAATACCCGGCAGCCACGTGAAAGTCTTCCGGCAGCAGCGGGTCGAACAGGCCGCAGTCCATCAGCATGTCGCGAATTTCGGTGTTGAGTAGCATGGCTTCAGGCATCGCTTGCAGTCTTTTCGGTCGGTCAGTCTGGGCGGTTCGCCCGGCGGTGCAGTCTTCGACAAGGCCGCCGGGCAGAGTTCCTTAAACCCGTCCCAGCGCCTTGAAAAAAAATGCATATTCGAGCGCTACGTCACGTAATCCCTGATACCGCCCGCTCATGCCGCCGTGGCCTGCGCCCAGTTCGGTCTTGAGCAGCAAGGGGTGGTCATCGGTCTTGGTGTCGCGCAGCTTGGCCACCCACTTGGCCGCCTCCCAGTACTGCACGCGGCTGTCGTTGTAACCGGCGATCACCAGCATGGCCGGGTAGGCCTGGGCGCGTACGTTTTCGTACGGCGCGTAGGCCTTGATGCGCGCATACACCTCGGGCTCCTGGGGGTTGCCCCATTCGTCGTATTCGGTGACGGTCAGCGGCAGATCCGGGTCGAGCATGGTGTTGAGCGTATCGACAAACGGCACTTCGGCGATCGCCACCTTGAAAAGCTCCGGGCGTTGATTGAGTACCGCCCCCATCAGCAGCCCCCCGGCGCTGCCGCCGCTGATGGCCAGCTGCTGGGGCGTGGTCAGCCCTTCGGCGATCAAGTGTTCGGCGCAGGCAATAAAGTCGCTGAAGCTGTTTTGCTTGTGCTCCTGCTTGCCTGCGCGATACCAGGCTTCACCCAGCTCGCCGCCACCGCGCACGTGCGCAATCGCAAAGGCCACGCCACGGTCCAGCAGGCTCAGGCGGGCATGCGAGAACCACGGGTCGAGGCTGTGGCCGTAGGCACCGTAGCCGTACAGGTACAGCGGCGTTGGCTGACCCAACTGGTCGCGGCGTACCACAAGGCTGATGGGCACTTGCGTACCGTCGACCGACGTGGCCCACAGGCGCTGGCTGACGTAATCGTCGGCGTTGAACACCCCCAGCACCGGGGTTTCCTTGAGTACCTGCTGGGCGCCGTCTGCCAGTGCCAGGCGGCGGATCTGGGCCGGGCGGTTCAGGGCTTCGTAACGCAAGCGGATGTGGTCGCTGGAAAACTCCAGGCTGTTTTGTACGTGCAGGCTGTAGGCCGCGTCTGGCAGGTCGACGCGATAAGCCGGCTGGCCTTGTGGGTGAACTTCGATGACCGGCAAGCCGCCCACCCGCAGGCTCAAGGTCATGGCCGACGCGTTGAGGGTCACGCCGTCGAGCATCACGGCGTCATCGTGGGGGATCAGGTTTTGCCAGTCGGCCTCGGTGGGCACATGAGCGGTGTCGGGTGCCTGGAACAGGGCGAAGTTGATGCCGTCGCGGTTGCTGCGGATAAACCAGGCCCACTGGCCGTCCAGCAGGCCGTGGTCGACGTCGTAGTCATGGTGCTCGACCCGCGGCGCCAGGCAGGTGAATGCCTGTTGCGGCTGGTTGGCGTCCAGCGCCCAGGTTTCGCTGGTGGTCTTGCTGCCCAGGGTCAGCAGCAGCTTCTGCTCGGAGCTTGAGCGGTAGCAGTGCAGGAAGAAACGTCCGTCGGGCTCGTGGAACATTTCGTGCGCACCGCTGCCGCCCAGGTGGTAGCGGTACAGTTTGTGCGGACGGTGGGTGTCATCCAGCTCGCCAAAAAACAGGGTCTGGCTGTCGTTGGCCCAGGTCATGCTGCCGTCGCAGTCCTCAAAGGGCAGTTCGCTGACGTCGCCGGTGGTCAGGTCCTTCACGTACAGGGTGTAAATCTCGTCGCCGCTGGTGTCCAGGCTGTAGGCCAGGCGGCTGTGGTCGGGGCTGACGCTGAAGGCGCCCAGGGAGAAAAAGCCGCCATTGGCCAGCGCGTTGGCGTCCAGCAACAGTTCCTCGGCGCTTTCGTCTACCCGCAGGCTGTCATCGGCCGGACGCGGGCAGCGGTAGTGGCGGGCGTACTCGTCACCGGCGGTGGTGCGGCTGTAATACAAGTACGGGCCCCACGGGGAGGGCAGCGACAGGTCGGTTTCGAGGATGCGGCCCTTGATCTCCTCGAAGAGGGTTTCGCGCAGGGCCTGTTGGTCGGCCGTTTGCGCCTCTTGCCAGGCATTTTCTGCCTTGAGGTAGTCGAGCACTTCGCCGCTGTCGCGGTCCTGCAACCAGGCATACGGGTCGGCGCCCGGGGCTTTGCGGGCGATCGGGGCAGTGAGGGGCGTCGATGAAGGCATGGATCACTCTCGGTCTGGCGGTGGGCCGATGGGAGTGCCGCGTCGGCACGGGAAAGTGTCCATCATAACGGCTCCGTGCCGGGCGCGCTTGGCGCGACTTGATGTTCCAGGGCGCCAGGCGACACTGTCACGGATCGATAGCCTGCATGAAGGCCTTGATGGTTTCGTGATCAGGCGGATGGGCAAGGGTTTTGATCGTCTTTGAACCGGGCGCCGGTAGCAAGGTGAGCGGATCAAGCGGCGGGCTTTCGTAAATCAAGGTGTGGCGAACAGCAGAGCAATAGCGAAAGAGCGCAACGAGGCTGGATGCCGAGGTGCCTGTCAACGCGCTGTTAACCACCAACAGATCAAACGGCGTCACCGCGTTTTCCACCATGGTCAAAAGCTCATCGAGACTTGTGACCGGCGCTATTCGATGGTAGCCCTGGTGATTGAGCATTTTTTCGATGCTCAGGCAGCGCTCGTGCAGCGTGTCCACCACTAGGATACGTAAAGAGGATGTCGGCATTTTTAATCCCTGTGTGGCATAGGTAGAGAAGGCAGGCGGCATCCATGCCCGCCCGCAGGCGTACGTCGAACTGTCTTGATTAACGGATTGGTCAAGGCTGGAGGTGCCCCGTTTGCGGGTCGGCTTTTGGGTAAAACCCGCTGCAGAGATCGTTGTGGGTCATTGGCTTTGCAAAGAAATAGCCCTGCCCGTAACGGCAGCCCATCTCTCTCAGTTGTTTGTGTTGTTGCGTTGTTTCAATGCCTTCCGCCACGACGGACACGCCCAGGGATTCGCCCAACGCGAGCGTGCTGCTGATAACGGCGCGCGAGCGCGGGCCTTCATCAAGTGTGCGAACGAATTCGGCGTCCAGTTTGATTTCGTTGAAGGGCAACTGACACAAGCGGTGCAGGGATGAAAACCCGCTGCCGAAGTCGTCTATGGATAACCCGCAGCCCATCATGCGCAATCGCACCAGGTTTTCCAGGCACGTGGCGCAGGCGTCCATCAGGCCGGTTTCTGTCAGCTCGAAAGTGATCCCGGACGCCGGTAGCTGGAAGCTCGACAGGGCAGCCTCGATCCGGGAAACCAGCGCGGTGCCCGAGAGCTGTGAAGTGTCCAGGTTGAACGCGATATTCAGCGATTTTCCCTGCTGTAAAAAAGACCGCTGTAATTGCAACCCCTGATTCAGTTGTTGGAAAAACAGCTCATCGAATAAATGGCAGCGCTCAATGACCTGCATAAAAACAGCCGGTGACACAAGCTGCCCCGAAGGATGGTTCCAGCGCGTGAGCGCCTCGACGCCGGACATCTGACGGGTGACCAGATTGAATTTTGGTTGGAAATAGGCCTGCATCTGGCCTAGTGTACTGTTTTCGAAATAATTTACTTATTGACTACGGCTTCAAGTGCCTC